>NZ_JACJUP010000132.1:0-9456 GCF_014748295.1 Planktothrix sp. FACHB-1355
TTTTATAGTGGGGTTATTGCAAACAGCCATACTTTTCCTTCAATAAAGCTTCTTTTTGCCCTCAATCCGCCGTTTGGCGAATTGTTTCCCACACAGCCGTGACTCTAAACTGAAAGCGGGCGAAAGATCTACATTCAGCCTGGTTTGCGCCAAAGAACCTCTATGACTCCATTCATCGAGATTCTCTCCAGTTACGTTCCCGCACACACCCTGCGTCGCGCCTCAACCAATCCTACACCCCTTACCGCGCCAGTGCAGGAACGCTTTCAGGCGGCAGTTTTGTTTGCCGATATCTCCGGCTTTACTGCCCTAGCGGAAAAACGACGCCAAAGCAGTCCAGCTGGCGTGGAGGAACTGACAAAGCACCTCAACGCCTATTTTGGCCAGCTAATTGCCCTGATTACCTCTAGCGGCGGTGATGTCATCAAGTTTGCTGGCGATGCGCTGCTGGCCATCTGGCCGACCATCGACGAACCGCTAGATAGGGTGACTCATCGGGCTGCACAGTGTAGTTTAGCTATCTTCAGAGAACTCAAAGATTACGTTGCAGATGATATTCGGCTGACCCTGCATATTGGCATAGCGGCGGGGGAAATAATCGGTTTGCACGTCGGCGGAGTGAAAGGGCGTTGGGAATTTCTGATTGCGGGAGAGCCCCTTGTCCAGATGGCCAGCGCAGAAGCTCATGCCAAACAAGGGGAAGTCTGTATCTCTCCTGAAGGCTGGGCGCTTATCCAAGACAAGTTCGAGGGAACTATCCTGGAATCGGGCTATGTGCGATTGGAAGCTGTGCGAGAGCCACTGCTACCCCGTCGAACTGAAGTGCCGATCGTATTGCCGGAAATGGCAGCTGCACTGCGGGGGTATATTCCACTTGGGACTCTAGAGCGCCTAGATGCAGGACAAACTGAGTGGCTCGCCGAACTCCGCAACGTGACTGTCCTGTTCGTGCAAGCAAAAGGAATCGATTACACAGATGTTGAAGTCCTCGATCTCCTCCAGCAGGCAATGCAGGCGATGCAGAGATGCGTGTATCGCTACGGAGGTACAATCCGGCAGTTGATTGTGGACGACAAAGGCAGCGTCCTCATAGCCGCGTTCGGGCTACCGCCATTGGCCCACGAAGATAACGCCGTGCGAGCGGTGCAGGCCGCTCTCGCTATTCGCGACAACCTCTGGGAGCTTGGTTTGCCCAGCGCCATCGGCATCACCACTGGCTGGGTTTACTCCGGTAAGGTCGGCAGCGACGCACGCTGCGAATACGCGATGGTCGGGGATGTGGTGAACCTGGCGGCTCGGCTGATGGTGAAGGCATTCGATGAGGTGTGGTGCGATCGGGCTACGTATCAAGCCGCTCGCGGACGTCTGTATTTTGAGACCTGCCCACCCATTCAGGTGAAAGGCAAGGCAGACCCAGTGCCTGTTTATCGCCCACTCGATCGGACGCAACTGACCTGTGGTTCGCAAATGCCCGTCGTGGGGCGGTTAAAGGAACGGCAACTCTTGCTCTTTAAGGTTCGAGCTTTGCTAAAGGGTGCCAGTGCCGTCATAGTTCTGGAAGGCGAACCGGGCATTGGCAAATCGCAGTTGCTCAATAGTCTTTGCTCGAAAGCCCAAAGCTTGGGAGTAACGCTGTTGGTGGGTGCCGGTGACGGGATTGAAAAATCTACACCCTACTACGCTTGGCGTTCGGTCTTCAGCCAGTTGCTTTCTTTGGAGGGACTCACCGATTTGCAAGCAAGACGCGATCGCGCTATAGCCTTCTTTTCATCGCAAGAGCATCTTTTGCGCTTATCCCCGTTGCTGGACGCAGTAGTGCCCTTGGATTTGCCGGAAAATGAAATCACAGCCCAAATGAGCGGTAAAGTCCGGGCAGACAACACTTGCCAACTGTTAGTGCAACTGTTGCAAAAATCGGTCAAAGAGTCGCCCATACTTCTGATTCTTGATGATGCACAATGGTTGGACTCGATATCCTGGGCGTTAATACTTGCCGTTGTCCAACAAGTTCGGCCTCTGCTGTTGGTTATGGCGACCCGTCCCCTCACCGGAACTAAGCCTCACGAATACGATCGATTGCTTCAAATGCCCAATACCGAGTACCTGCGGTTGGAAGCTCTCCCAGATCGAGACATCCTGCCGCTCGTGTGCCAGCGGTTAGGAGTGACAGCTTTGCCGGAGCCAGCAGCCAAACTGATCGCACAGAAGGCTGAAGGCAATCCGTTTTTTAGCGAGGAACTGGCCTACGCCCTGCGCGATGCGGGGTCGATCGTCATTGTTGATGGCGAGTGTCAGCTAGCCACCGATGTAGAAAACTTTAACACTTTCACTTGGCCGGATACCGTCGCGGGCGTCATTACCAGTCGCATCGATCGGCTCACACCGTTACAGGCGCTGACGCTGAAAGTCGCCAGCGCGATCGGGCGTATATTTGCGTTTCGGATTCTGCGGGAAATTTACCCGATTGAAGCTGATAAAGAGCATCTGACTGACTACCTTTACACCCTGGAACGATTGGATATAACGCTACCGGAAACACCAGAACCGAATTTGGCTTACATTTTCAAACACATCATTACCCAGGAAGTAACTTATAACACGATGCTGTTTTCCCAGCGTCGGCAGTTACATTACGCTGTGGCTCAGTGGTACGAACAGAATTATGGTGATGATTTGTCTTTGTTCTATCCTGTGTTAGCCCATCACTACAGTCATGCAGTAGATATCGGTAACAACCGAACGAAAGAAGTATCGAAGGCGATCGATTATTTGGAGAAAGCCGGGGAGCAAGCTTTGGCTAACTACGCCAATCAGGAAGCGGTGCGCTTTTTCAAGGATGCGCTGGCGCTGCACGATCGTACTGAGTCTAGCAGTAGGAAGCCCCTATGCTCGTTTCGCTACTTTATGAGCAACGGCTCGGATGATGGGAGCGCTTCCTACTTGCGGCCAGCACGCTGGGAACGGCAGTTAGGGGAAGCTTATTTGGGATTGGGCCAGTTAGCGGAAAGTCGGCAACATCTGGAGCGATCGTTGGTTATTTTGGGCTACCCGATGCCTCGCCACGGTGCTTTCTTGGTGACTCACCTGCTGTGCCAATTCCTCCACCAAGCGACTCACCGTCTGGGATTCCTTCGTTTTCAGGCTTCCTATCCAAGGCTGCAAACTACTCTGTTAGAAACAGCAAGAGTCTTAAATCTGCTTGCAGAAGTTTACTACCACGCCAACGAGACCGTTGCATCGGTGTACGCAACTATGCACAACCTGAATGTGGCCGAACGTGCTGGGCCTTCGACCGAGTTAGCCTGCGCCTATGCCAATAGCTGTTTTGCCGCCACGGTGATGGCGCTGCACTCCTTGGCCCAGGAGTATAGCGATCGGGCGCGATCGATCGCCCAAAGCAACGAGCTGCCAATGGCAGATGAAGCAAGGGTGTTAATCATCATCAGCGTGTACAGTATCAGTGTCGGTCACTGGGATCGAGTCCGAGACGACCTGACTCGCGCTAGAGAGATTTGCGAGCGCCTTGGAGATCGGCATCACTGGGGATATTGTTTGACGATTATGGCAAAGGCTGCCTACTTTCAGGGCAATTTCAATCTTGGGATCGAACTGTGGACTGAAGTTTACGCAGCCGCTCGGCAACGAGGTGATATCTTACAGCAAGCTTGGGGACTTAACGGTCAAGCAGAAGGGCTATTGCGGCTGTTTGAGGTGGACAAAGCTGTGAGTTTGTTGGAAGAATCTTTAAAGTTGTTCGCTCAAACTGACGATCGCGTTTCGGTGCCAGCTACTTATGGGGTATTGGCGATGGCACGTCTGTTGCGAGGAGAAGAACAACTTGCTTTAGAAGCGGTTCTGGCAACCCAGGAACTCTTGGCCCAATTACCGCTGCCCAATTCATACTATTTTATTGAGGGATACGCTGGTGTCGCCCAAGTTTACCTGGCTTTGTGGGAGAATAATAGCACTCTTTGCGCTACCGACGAGCTAAAAGCACTCAAAGAGTCAGCCTGCCGAGCCTGCAAAGCCTTAAACAAGTTTGCGCGAGCCTTTCCCATCGGTCAACCCCGTTCCTGGCTTTGCCAAGGTCTGTACGATTGGTTGGCTGGCCACCACGCTCGCGCTCGCTCATCTTGGCACAAAAGTCTGGCTGTGGCCGAAAAGCTGGCGATGCCCTACGAGCAAGGATTGGCGCATTATGAGATAGGACGACACGCAACTGGCTTCGATCGACAAAAACACTTGAAAAGTGCATCTGAATTGTTTACTCGGCTGGGTGCTGCTTTCGATTTAGCTCGCGTTCGAGCTGCTTTGGCAAAGGATGAACTTTCGACCCATTAGCGATCGCTCTTGATTAAATTATATATCTGTGTCTTCTTCATACAACTCCTGTAACTTTTGTTGCTGAGTTTTTCGAGAAGTACGGCGATATTTTTTCGCTTCTAATCTGGGTTCGTATTTACTTTTGCCTTTACCTTTAGTTTTCAATTTTAAAACAGCATCTGGATCGGCTTGTCGATGTAATTCCTCTTGATAAAGAATTGCCTCTTCTAACAATTCCAAATAATAGTCGTATCTTTCCCAATCTCCCCGCACAGCACAGTTCGGTTCATCCCGATGCAGACAATCGCTAAACTGACAGCTTGCAACTTCTAAACGCTTTTGTATCTCTGGAAAATATAAAGCTAACTCCTCTGGGCTACAATCCAAATCTGGCTGGTTAAAACCAGGAGTATCCGCCAGAAACCCACCACCCGGTAACTCAAACAATTCTACATGGCGTGTCGTATGCCGTCCGCGACTGAGTTTTCCCGAAACTTCTCCCACGCGCACTTTGACATTGGGGATTAAATAGTTTATAATACTAGACTTACCTACTCCAGAAGGCCCAGCCAGAACGGTAATTCTATTATTTAACTGCTGATACAGTTCATCTAAGCCTGTATTGCTGAAAATGCTGATAAATAGCGGTTGATAGCCCCACTCGGCGAGGCAATCGCGCCATTCCTCGATCTCTTCCTCACTGACCAAATCGCTTTTATTCAGACACAAACAAACATCTAATTCTGTAGACTCTGCTTTGATCAGAAAACGAGTTAGTTGGTAAGGGTCTAGAGGCGGATCTGCCACAGCGAAAACAAGTACAATTTGATTGGCATTGGCGATCGGCGGACGGTCTAGTTCCGATTCGCGAGGTAAAACTTCTGCGATCGCACCTCTGCCCCCACCCCAGTCCGGTTCTTCGATCTCCACTCGATCTCCCACCATCACAGCCACCCCGATTTTTTTCAGACGTGTACGGCGGGTGCAGAGTAAAGTGGTAAGCGAAGCATCATTCTGTTGAGAAGTTGTGCTAGAAGTATCCAAGCGCACCCAATAGTAATTTGCCTGTACCGCCAAGACGGTTCCCACCAGTGGCAAAGTTGGTGATAAGGCATTTTGTTCTGCGATCGCCGAACTCATGCTCGATCTACAGGTCGTCGTACTAAAATGGCAAAGAAGCCGCTACGGTCTTCAATTTCTTCGATTTTATAACCTTCCATGAGCAGGCTGTGCGGAACCTGCTCGATCGGCTCGCCTGCATCTAGCCAAACTTCCAACAAAGAACCTGGAGACATTTGCTCCAGGCGGAGTTTGGTACGGACAAAATTGATAGGACAAGGAGTACCGCGCAGGTCTAACTGCGCGTCAGGTGTTGATAGGGCTGGGTTACTCATTTGTGGAAAATATTCCCAAAGAATCCTTCTATACCGCCTTTGCCAGTGCGATCGCCCCTAATTTTAGCCAATTTTTCCAAAAGTTCCCGTTCCTCTGGTGAGATGCGATTGGGAATTTCCACTTCGATCGTAATCAAGTGATCGCCCCGACTCACCGGATTACCCAGCTTGGGTACACCTCGATTTTCCAACTTCAGAACCGTATTCGGCTGCGTGCCGGGAGGAATCGCGAGTTCTTCTGGCCCATCGACCGTATTTACTTCGATGCGACTGCCTAAAATTGCCTGCAAGTAGCTGATCTGAATTTGAGACAGAATGTTGATTCCATCTCGCTGAAACTCCGCATCTTCATTGACAAACAAGTACACGTAGAGATCCCCAGGCGGACCGCCCCGCTGTCCGGCATCTCCTTCACTGGCTACTCTCAAGCGGGTGCCATCATCAACCCCGGCTGGAATAGTGATTTTCAGCTTCTTAGTGACTTGCTTTTGACCCCTGCCGTCACAAGATTCGCACTTATCTTCAATTACCTGTCCGGTACCGTTACAGCTAGGGCATACGGAAACTTGGGTAAAGCTGCCAAAGGGAGTTCGAGTCACCCGGCGAACTTGACCGGAACCGCTACAGGTTGAGCAAGTTCGCGGTCGAGTTCCCGGTTTCGCTCCCGACCCGCTACATACTTCACAAGTTTCCAGATGGCTGATGCGGATTTCCTTTTCCCCACCAAAGACTGCTTCGCGGAATTCCAGCTTCAAATCCAAACGCAGGTCGTCTCCACGGGTCGGCCCACCAGGCCGTCGCCCAGTCCGAGTACTCCCCATTCCGCCAGCAAAGCCTGAGAAGAAACTTTCAAAAATATCGGCAAAGCCACTCATATCGCCCATATCTTGGAAGCCTGCTCCAGCCGCTGCTCCACTCACGCCTGCTTCGCCAAAGCGATCGTAGCGTGTACGCATTTCCGGCTCTGAAAGCACTTCGTAGGCACGATTGATTTCTTTAAAGCGCTCTTCAGCCCCTGGTTCTTTATTGACGTCAGGGTGGTACTTCCGAGCTAGGCGACGGTAAGCTCGCTTGATTTCTTCTTTATCGGCGTTGCGAGTAACTCCGAGAATTTCATAGTAATCGGCCATAGAGAGCGCTTTGCAGAGGAATTTAAAATTTACAGAGATATTGCAGCAAAATTATTCAACGGCTTCGTAATCGGCACTGACCGTGTTTTCTTCGTCAAAATTAAAGTCGAAATCTTCGTCTCCTTCAGAGGTAGTTTGTTGCTCCTCCTTCGACAGTGGCATTGAGTCTGCAAAAGGTTGGTCGGCATACTCATCTTGATTTTGGCTAGCATTGCCGTATACCTCAGCACCGAGCCTAAACAGCATTTGTTGGAAGCTATCGATCTCGTGCTTCATTTCCTCTAGCGTAATCGAGGGATCTGCAACTGCGGCTCGCAGTTCAGCCGCCTTTTGTCGGCCTGCGGCTTTTAGTTCCTCGCTGATAAATTGACTGTTTTCCTTGAGCGTCGTGTCATAACTGTAGAACAAGCTATCTGCCTGATTTTTAAGTTCGACGACTTGCTTGCGCTTCCGGTCTTCTTCAGCGTATACTTCTGCTTCCTGGCGCATCCTTTCCACTTCGCCAGCACTCAAACCACCGGTGTTGGTAATGCGGATGCTTTGTTCTCGACCCGTGCCTTTATCTTGAGCGGCAACTTTGAGAATACCGTTGACATCTATCTCAAAACTTACCTCGATTTGCGGCACGCCGCGAGGTGCTGGCGGAATCCCAGCCAGCAGGAATTTTCCCAGACTCTTGTTGTCGCGAGCCATTGCCCGTTCGCCTTGGAGGACGTGGATTTCCACTGATGTTTGTCCGTCTGTTGCTGTGGAGAATACCTGAGACTTGCTCGTCGGGATGGTTGTATTGCGTTCGATAATTTTTGTAAACACCTCTCCCAGGGTTTCGATCCCCAGAGACAACGGCGTCACATCCAACAGCAGCAAGTCTTTGACTTCGCCACCCAAGACACCACCTTGAATTGCAGCCCCCAATGCCACAGCTTCGTCTGGATTTACGGAGCGATCTGGGGCTTTACCACCAAAGAACTGGCGCAGACCCTCTTGAACTGCCGGTATCCTGGTAGAACCTCCCACTAGGATAATCCGATCGATATCATCCGGTGTCATATCGCAGTCTCGCAGAGCCTGCTTCATCGGTTCGATCGTACTTTCTACCAAATGACTTACCAGTTCTTCAAATTTTGCCCTAGTGAGCGTCATTTCCAGATGCTTTGGTCCCGTCTCGTCTGCCGTGATAAATGGCAGATTGATCGAGGTATTGAGCATACTGGATAATTCTATTTTGGCTTTTTCTGCCGCTTCCCGCAGGCGCTGGAGAGCCATTTTATCGGTTGATAAATCAATGCCCTCCTTTTGCTTGAAGTTGTCTATCATCCAGCGCACCAGACAATTGTCAAAGTCATCCCCACCCAAGTGGTTGTTGCCGGAGGTAGCTCTGACTTCAAACACGCCGTCGCCCAACTGCAAGATGGAAACGTCGAAAGTGCCGCCGCCCAGGTCAAACACGAGTACGCGCTGCTCTTCGTCTTGTTTGTCCAAGCCGTAGGAAAGCGCTGCTGCGGTCGGTTCGTTGATAATTCTCAGCACTTCCAATCCCGCGATCGTACCTGCATCTTTAGTTGCCTGCCTTTGGGCATCTGTAAAGTAGGCAGGCACTGTAATCACCGCTCGCTCGACGGGTTCTCCCAAGAAGTTTTCCGCATCCTGCTTGAGTTTTTGCAGGATCATGGCTGAGATTTCTTGAGGGGTATAAGCTTTTCCTCGCACTTTTACATCGACGGTATCGTCTTTGCCTTTGACACAGTTGTACGGCACCTGCGAGCGCTCCATTGCCGTGTCATCCCAACGACGGCCTATAAAGCGTTTGATGCTGTAAATTGTGTTTTCAGCATTCATTACCGCTTGCCGCTTTGCGAGTTGACCGACCAAGCGTTCCTCCCCTTTTCCAAATCCCACTATGCTGGGCGTGGTTCGCCCTCCTTCTGAGTTGGGTATCACTACAGGTTGACCGCCTTCTAGAAAGGCGACACAACTATTAGTGGTTCCCAGGTCGATGCCAATGACTTTTCCCATAGATCGCGGCAGTGTGGTGGATGCTTTTGTTGCGGGTTGTTGTTTGCTTTGATTTCGATGCCAGATTTGAGATTCAATCTAAAATCTAGAATCTCAAATCTAAAATCGCCACTTCCCATCAACTTTCCGATGACTGAGCCTGACTTTCCTCTGAGGTTACCACGGGCTCAGGAGCAGCAGCAACTTTTACCATAGCGTGACGCAGCACTTTTTCTCCCAGGTAATACCCCGGCATCAATTCCTCGATTACGGTTCCTTCAGGATATTCATCAGTTTGTTCCCGCATTACCGCATCGTGGAGATTGGGGTCAAATTCTTTCCCCTTCGGACGCATAGGAGACACTCCCAGGCGTTTCAGACTGCCTACCAATTGTTTGTATACACTCTGATAGCTCTCGTGAATGCTCTTCTCCTGCTCTGTTTGGGTTTTTATCTGCGATCGCGCCCTTTCAAAATTATCGACCACTGGTAGTAACTCATTAATTGTGGCGCATTTTACCTGTAGTTCCAACTCTTCCTTTTCTTTGTGCGTGCGCTTGCGGAAGTTTTCAAAATCTGCCGCAATTCGCACGTATTGGTTTGTCCGCTCTTCT
>NZ_JACJUP010001320.1:0-1754 GCF_014748295.1 Planktothrix sp. FACHB-1355
TATACAATTGGCCAAGGAAAGGCTTTTGTTCAGATATTTATATGTTAAAAATTATACATATATTTAAGTAAACTTAAGATTAAAATATATAATACTTAATAACTATTTTTACTTTCTGGCGTTATTATTTTCCCACTCTGGCACTAAAAATTTCTTTTTAAGTGCCAAAATTATAACTGGAAACAAAGATTTCTAAAGCCTCAAATTAAAGGCAATAGAACTTCAAATTCCGTGCCGATTCCGAGCTGCGATCGCATCAAAAATTTACCTCCATGTTTGGCTGTCACAATTCGATAGCTCAGAGCCAAACTTGTTTCTTTCTCAGTACGCTTTTGGATCGAGAAAGATTCCATAATCTGGTTTTGGGCGTTAGCAGATAAACCGGGGCCATTATCGGCAATTTTAATCGAAACCCAGCGGGATGAAGCTTCATTTACACGATTTACCGAATCCAGAGAACAAACTTTAGTTACAATTTCAATTCGAGGCTTGCGAGCGGTATTATCTTGCACTTTCCCTTTAAATTCCATCGCAAACTTTTGGTGAACCGCCTCGTTAAGCAAAGCATCAACAGCATTAGTAATAATATTCATAAACACCTGGTTAAGTTGCCCAGCAAAGCAAGGTACAGGCGGTAAATTACCGTAATTTTTGACAATTTCAATTTCACTACTAAGACGGCTTTTGAGCAGCAACACAATACTATCTAGCAAAGCGTGCAAATCGGCAGGTTTTGGATAAACTTCATCAATATGACAGAAGTTTTGCAGACTTGTTACCAGCTTTTTTAAACGTTCGGCTCCGGTTTTGATACTATCGATCGCTCGCGGCAAATCCTGCTGTAAAAAATCAAATTCAATGTCTTCTTTTAGTTCCTCAATTTCGCTTGGTAACTCAGGCAGATATTTTTCGTAAGCAGAAACCAGCTGCATTAAGCTGTCTCCATACATCGATACATGAGTTAAGTTTCCCCAAATAAAACCCACCGGATCTAAAATTTCGTGAGCCACCCCATCCACCAAACGCCCCAAACTAGCCATTTTCTCGCTTTGAATCATCTGCGCTTGGGTGCGTTCGTAGCGTACCTGAGTTTCGATACCGCGAATTTGCCAATAAGCGATATTTAATTCGTGGATATCTAACAGTTGATAAGTGTTGGGTTCTGTTTTAACTACAATCGGTTCTCCCAGAAATTGCGGCGATCGCCGCAGTGCGTGCGGCGCTGCTGCTAGAATTGGTGTGTTATCCGACAGAACTAAAACATCACTGGGAGCGTAAGTGTGGAGAACGTGCAGCGGTTTGTGCAAAAATAGTTCCAGTCTGTGAGGACGGATCAGGTACTCCAACAGTCGCAGGCGGGAGATCATCCCGGCAAAGTTGCCATTCTCCAGTAAGATAGCTCCTGGCAATCGGGGATATTTATCAAAAACGCGGGCGACTTCTGTACCCAAGCAGCTAGTTGGTACATCGAAACTGTACAGAGGCAGTTCGCAGAGGGTTGAGTCTATAGAGAGGTCTCGATCGCTCCCTTCGGATAAGCGCGGTGCAGAGACAAATTTGTTTGACACAAGGCATCCCAACCAATAACAATGCACTGGAGGAGCTGTACTGAGCTCCTTAATTAGCCTATCCTCAATTAGCCGATCATTTCCACCACTGGGGGTAGTTTATGGCCGATCGGGCAACCCAACTTACCGAAAACCGTGCGTGAAAGCCCCTGGCTTTAGACATGGGGATGAAACGCACCTGGCGAT
>NZ_JACJUP010001321.1:0-1753 GCF_014748295.1 Planktothrix sp. FACHB-1355
TTCAGTGCATTCTCAAAAGCTTCCGTTCCTATCTGTCCTCGCAAAATCGTCATTAATCCAGCCGCTTGACGCCACTGCGGAGAATTTATCTGTTCCAAAAGATACATCCCTAAACTACCCATCAAGATCGCTTTTTCTATTTGTTGTAAATTGTAATTAGCTTCAGCCAAATAACTTAAATTTAACCCCTGAAGATACAAATCTCCCGACATTTGGGCAGCTTGCCATCCAGTTTCTAAATAGGGAATGGCCGCTTGCGGTTGAGATAAAATAATATAGGCAATGCCGAGACTGCTGCCACAAAGAGCCTTACTTTGCTGCAACACAGATTCTGTTCCGTAGCTATCTCCCAATCGTTCCGATAACTGCAATCCTTGTTGCAGATAATTAATAGCCATTTCGTAAACTTCCGGTTCTACCCTTTCCAATTGTTGCGCTTGCAGCACTTCGCTGTAACCCAAATTTGCTAAGGCGTTGGCTTCTCCAATCCGCTCTCCCGTTTGACGACTTAATATTAATGCCCGTTGACTGTAATTGATGGCTTCTGTATAATTTTTCTGAGCAACGCAGATGCGGCTGATGTGATTGAGATTGGCAATTTCACAAGGAACATCTGCCGCAGTGCGGGCTATTTCTAAAGCTTGTTGATGAAAATTATGCGCTTGTTGATATTGTCCGACGGCAGCTATTGAATAGCCAATTAATGTTAAAATACGAGCTTTTTCTTGAGTGCCTTCAACTCTTCGCAGCGGTTCGTCCAGGTAATTGAGGGCAGAGCGAAGAAAGTCGCCGCTGAAGGAAGCAAAGATACCGCCGTAAAGGGGAAAGTATTTTTGTTGAGCGAAAGCGCGGAGAATTTGTAGGGTGATTTGAAAACAGCCGTTAGTTAGGCGATCGCGAGAATTTGATTGAAAACCATTAGCTAACAGCGACCAAATTACGGCAAAAGTCAAGAATGTGGAAATCGACAGTTTTGCTCCAACTTTAGGATCGTAAATTAATTTGTCAAACCAATTTACTAATCCTCTTTGCAAGCACTGTAAAATCACAGCAAGTTGGACAAATTCATTTAATTCTAGGTGTTGCTTTGCTGCCAATTCTGTAATAGAATGATTAAGTGCTAAAGTTTGAAATAGCGCTTTGGGAAACGGACTATTTACTTGAGAAGCCCATAGCGCCCAAGGCCCACGCTGTTCCGGTGCGCCTTCAAATCCCAGCATTGGACGACTTTGGTCATAAATCCAACTAACAAGATGTTCTTGCAATCTTTGCCAAGATTGCAAACCTTCTGTTAAGCCTTCTGATAATTGTTGAAGTTCTCGCGTTGTATCGGGTTCAGAAATTGTTTGAGCTTGTTGTAACAGAGCTTTTGCTAACTGCTGGATTTGGTCTAAGTTTAACGCCTGAGCTTGATTGGGGTCGATCGCCTGCAACAAAGCTTGCAATCTGTTGTTAGTTTCCGCGTTGGCGATCGCATTCGTAGCTGCTGCAATCACACTGGAAACTCGATTTTCCCTCTGATATCGTTCCCATTCTGCCTGAATAGTTTGCATCGCTCTCAAGCTGCGGGTTGCTTTGGCTTGCTTGAGTTCATCCTTATTATTGTCGATTTCCGATTGGGTGGCGCTGATGCGATCGCTCAAAGCTTGCTCGAAAATTTCCCCCGTACCCGCACTGACACCTTGCGCCAGCATTTGATAAACCTGCTGTTTCGATCGAATTTTGCCCTTGAGGGTAGTTTGCACAATTTCAT
>NZ_JACJUP010001322.1:0-1750 GCF_014748295.1 Planktothrix sp. FACHB-1355
TTAAAACCTGATATTGAGGTTTTTTCAGTTCCTTTTCTCGTTTAGCCCAATCTTCTCGCAAGTCGAACTCATTAGCCGCAAAAGTAGCAGTTATCAATTCAAAAACTGTAAGCGATACGCCGCCTGTATTTACTTTTTCAAAAACTTGACAAACTGCTTCTCTTGGTGTTTCTTTACGTAATAAAATTACTGGTACTTGGTACTGTTCAAAAGGTTTGATAATTTCTTGGTTGAATTTATTGAATAGCTTGACTTTTTCCCTGTCGTAATCCCAAAATTCGTTATAGTTGGTCATCCAATCAGAATAATCAGAAATTTGCGCTACAGGAAATAGACTATTTTCATATTCTTTTTGAGGCGTTGAGTAGTCTTCCTCAATAACGCCACGAAAATTACGAATAATTTTGTCTTCCGGCAAACTTACAATTGCTTCTTCTCGTTCAAAATTTGGATCGAGAGCTTTAACAATATTAATATAATACCATCGGTGAATATTTTTGCCTCGTGCATCTTTAGTAATGACTGGTTTGCCTAAAAGAAGTGATTGAACAAGAGATGTTAATCGCTGCTGCCCATCCAATATTAATCGTTCTGGTTGTATGGAGTTATTAAGTGTAACACCTTCAATCGGTCGAGATTGAAACCGCACATCAGGATTACCTGTTTGCAGCATCATTACTACTCCAACAGGATACGATAAGGAAATACTAGCTAGAAGGCTGCGTATTTGTTCATCGTTCCAAACCCAAGAGCGTTGAAAATCAGGTAACTGAGTTTTTCCTTCCTTTGTGCTTCTTAACAAATCGAGTAGTGCTTCTGTGGTATTGTCAAAATTTTTGATTGCTGGCATCGTCTATCTACCTCTTGTTTAAAATAGAGCTTGGCGGGAAATCCCTATCTCAATTTTTCCAGATTTTTGGTTCTATTTAACATGAGAGAACAGATAAATTTTGTGGCTACGATCGCATAACCTAGTGAGGAGTTTTTGAGTGTCTGAAACGATTCGAGTCTACGGCTATCACGGTACAAATACGGAGGCAGCGGCAACAATTATTCAGCAAGGTTTTAACGTTAGTTCCAATGACTACGACTGGCTGGGAACAGGGGTTTATTTCTTTCAAGATGCGCCAGTACGCGCTTGGGAATGGGCCAAGCAGCAACATCCTGCAAATCCGGCTGTAATTCGTTCCACTATCCGCTTGGATGACTGCATCGATTTAGTGGACATTAGCTGGTTTCCGCTTATCAGGAACATCTACAACTCATTTGTAGAGGAGTACTCGCAAGGCAACAGACCTTTACCTCGACAGAACCCTCAGAGATCGAAAGCGCATCGGCTAGATTGTGCCTGCTTTAACTATATTGTTGAAGTTCTTGGCGAACAGGGTCAGATACCTCGTACAATTCGAGCGGTTTTCCTAGAGGGTGAGCCTGTTTATCCCAATTCCGCTATTTTCGATCGCGCTCATGTGCAGATAGCCGTCAGAGATACTTCTCTGATTGAGGAGTCGCGTTTGGTAAGATTATAATGAGGAATTAAATAATGGTAAAATGCTTGACCCTAAAAAATGTGCTGATATTCTTTACAAACATTTCGCAGAAGTTACGCCTGAGCAGTTTTTGGAGAATCTGAAAAAATACTGCCCGGAAGTTTTTGAGGATGATATTGCAGACTCAGAAATATCTCATTCTGAGACAAATCGATCGAAAGATGAATTGGATAAAAAGGCAGCAACGGCATAGAAATTAG
>NZ_JACJUP010001323.1:0-1681 GCF_014748295.1 Planktothrix sp. FACHB-1355
TATGGCAAAGGAACTGGCGATTTCTACCCGTGGACTTACCAAGCAATTTGACCGCCATATAGCCGTCAACGATATCGATTTAGAGGTAGAAGCGGGTGAAGTCTACGGATTGATCGGGCCAAACGGAGCTGGCAAAACAACGCTGATCCGGATGTTGGCGGCAGCTGAGGAACCAACTATAGGGGAAATTTATATTAATGGCGATCGTCTGTTGCGCGATCGAAGCAATCCTACCCTCAAACGTCGTCTGGGCTACCTTCCCGATGACTTTCCCCTCTACGACGACCTCACCGTTTGGGACTACCTGGATTATTTTGCCCGACTTTATCGCTTGCGGGAACCGCGCCGCAGTCAGCGCCTGTACGATGTTTTGGAACTGGTGCAGCTCACTAATAAACGCAACAGTCAAATTTCAACCTTATCCAGGGGGATGAAACAGCGGCTCAGTCTTGCTAGAACTATTATTCACGAGCCGATCGTACTATTGCTGGACGAACCTGTATCCGGATTGGACCCCATTGCCAGAATGCAGTTTCGAGACATCATCAAAGCGCTGCGGGAAGCTGGGATGACGATTTTGATTTCCTCCCACGTCCTCAGCGACTTAGCCGAACTCTGCACCTCGGTGGGCATCATGGAATTAGGTTATTTGGTAGAAAGTTCTTCCCTAAAGGAACTTTATCGCCGCCTCAGTCGCCAGCAAATTATCATATCCAGCTTGGGTAGCCCAGAAGCACTTGTAGCGGAATTGAAAAATCATTCTTTTGTAGAAGATTGGGAGGTATTGCCAGCAACAAATCAAGTACAAGTTCATTTTTCCGGAAATCCGGAAGATTCGGCTAAGTTATTGCGATCGCTCGTTGAAGCTGGCATTCCCCTCACCGAATTCCACTGCACCCAAGAAGATTTAGAAACCATTTTCCTCAAACTCGGTCACAAACAAGCATCCTAGAGAGAGGGAGAGGGAAGATAGAGAGGGAATTGGAAATCAGCTTTGTTGGCAGGAGGTGCGGAAACTTAAAACAGAAAATTGTAGATTTGAAATGAAAAAATCAATCAAATTTTACTGGGAGAATTTCGATCGTGAAACTTAACTTGATAGAGAGAATCGGCGATTTGAACCCGCAGCTATTGCGGGAACTCAAAGGTCGCCTAAAAACCAGAAATATAGCGATCGCAGCCGGAATTTCTCTACTAGGTCAGCTGCTACTGCTAATGTCTTTCTACGGCCAACTTCCTACAGAGAAATCTTACCCAGGGACGATCGCTAACCGATACTGCACTGGTAAAGAACAGTATTATCAGGTATACGAATGTTTCCAAGATTTTGCCGGTAATTTCGTTATTAAATGGCAGGTTTGGTGGCTAGACGTTTTTGTCTGGTTGAGTTTGTTCGCCATCTTCGGTTTGTTAGTAATTGGCACTTATATGGTAGTTGCCGATCTAGCACAGGAAGATCGTCGCGGTACGCTCAACTTTATACGTTTGAGTCCCCAATCTACCCAAAGCATTTTAGGGGGGAAACTGCTGGGCTCTCCAGTTTTACTGTATACAGTAGCTGCTTTAGCAGTGCCTCTGCATCTGTGGACTGGTATTTCCGGCGGCATCTCTTTAGGTTTAATTTTAACCTTCTACGGAGTTATCGCTGTTAGCTGCCTGTTATTCTACAGTGGCGCACTGT
>NZ_JACJUP010001324.1:0-1745 GCF_014748295.1 Planktothrix sp. FACHB-1355
TGAGAAATGCGGGTCGAGCCTTGCTCTTTTCAAAAATTCAAAAAGAATTCCAACTAAACATCATGCTATACAGTGCATTTGTACTAATTTGTTCCGATGCACGATATGCCGGGAGGCACGCTGCGCGATCGCACTCCTGCGAGTGCCTTAACAAAAGTTCATACAGTGTCGATTACTTTTGTCCGACTACTTATGATGTAAATTCAGCAGCAGAATATTTTCTGTTTCAGTTAGTTGTAGTAGCGTTACTCGCAGCAATGACCCGGCGGTTAAATTGAAAGGTTTCTGTGCTTCAAGAGAAGCCAAATGTTCCACTTTGGTTTCTCGTTCCGTTTCTGATAAATTGCGTAGGTCGATCGCGGTAAGAGGTATAGTTAAAGATGGTGCGATCGCCTGCATAAGTTGCCCCTCGACCATCACAAACGTAGTGCGTAAAGTTTCGTGGCGACGCACAATTTCGTTGAATGTTTGCTCTAATGCGGTTAGATTGAGCGCACCTGTTAAGCGCACTGCTATTGACACATTGTAAAAAGGATTTTCCGGTGCCAATCGATCGAAAAACCACAGACGCTGCTGGGCAAAAGATGCCGGGAATACAAATACTTCTGCTTCTTCAAAAATATCGGCTCTGGAAATATTCTGCGTCATGCTTTAACCTGGCTTAAAAATTTTCTAACAATCTGCATAAATTTTTATTTGTATTTTTCATTATCATAATTCCATCCCTCTTTGTGCTAAAAAGCCTTTGGCTGGTGCCAAATCCTCTTTGTTTAAAATTATAGTTGTTTTCTGATTTTTTATGTGCAAACGATAACTTTGTATAAAGAAGCTGTTAACTTTTTCGATTTTGTCAATTGCGCTCCAAGGAATCAGCAGAGGTGACGAGCCAATATTAAATGGCGGAATGATACTCAGATATATTCCTTCGAGAGTTATGCCCACGTTTAGCATTCCTTTGTAGCGAATCCCACCAACATAACCATGTCTCATGTAGCGAATGTTGGGTGGGGGTGCTTGGTTAGTTTTGTATAGTTTGGCAAGGCTTAGCCAGCTTCTCGAAAATAGGAACCAAAAAATAATGACGTTAAGCATTATCACTATAATAATCATCAGCTCGCGAGAGTCGTTCATAATTTTTTATTTTCAAAATATAATATTTATGCTGGTATGGCAATCATTCACCTGTTTCCAGTTTGTCAAACATCTGTCAATACTACAAGTAGTAACTAAAGTTGCTTGAATGACTGCATTGTTGTGCTTTAGCGCTCAAGCGCAACAATATACCTTATAAATATAAAGAAATTGTTAAATTTGCAGTTGCGATCGCATCGCGTAGCATAGGCATATCGCATTTAGTCGATCGGCGACAAAGGCTGTAATTACTGCTGTTAAAACTTTCTGAAGCCAACATTAATTTTTCCTGAGAAATCGCTAAAAAATACTGAGTTAAATCTCAGCATTTTCTAGGCAATTGTTTAAATATAAATTATTGGCAAACCTAATTCCTCAGCTATACTTGGTTTAAGTCTAAAGCAGAGACACAACTAATTAAACCATATTAGACAGCAATTATGGACACAAGCACGGAAACTATCAAAGTCGTTCCTCCTGGCGAAGGTAAATCTTTCTGGCTACTAGGCGATTTAATTACTTATAAAGCAGTGGGAGAAGAAACTAACAGCGGATTCTCTCTTTTGGAAATAACCGTCCAACCGGAAAGTAGTGGGCCTCCACAGCATTGGCAC
>NZ_JACJUP010001325.1:0-1677 GCF_014748295.1 Planktothrix sp. FACHB-1355
GTAGAGAAGACTTATCCAGCCAATTACTTATCCCCCAAAAACTGTACGGTCGGCAGGCGGAAGTTGAGCAACTTTTAGCATCTTTCGTTCGCGTAGCGTGTCCGGAGGACAATCCCATTTCCAACGGCAATGCAGAAATCATACTGGTAACAGGTTATTCCGGAATCGGCAAATCTGCTTTAGTCAATGAAATCCACAAAGCTATTGTGAGACAGCGCGGCTATTTTATCTCTGGTAAATACGATCAATTCAAGCGCAATATTCCTTATGCTGCTTTAATTGAAGCTTTTACCGAACTCATCCGGTTGCTCTTAACAGAAAGTCAATCAGAAATAGAAAATTGGAAACAAAACATTCTCGCTGCATTAGGAGAGCAAGGCAGGATTGTCACCGCAGTTATTCCCGAACTGGAATTAATTATTGGCGAACAGCCAGAAGTACCGGAATTGGGGTTAACCGAATCGCAAAATCGATTTCATCGCGTGTTCAAGCAATTCATTTATGTTTTTACCCAAAAATCCCATCCTTTAGTTATTTTTTTGGACGATTTACAGTGGGTAGATTCTGCATCGCTCAATTTAATTTACCTGCTGATGACCGATCCCGATACTCAATACTTGCTGCTGATCGGTGCTTACCGAGATAGCGAAGTAAGCGCCACTCATCCCTTAATCGATACATTAGATAAAATTCGAGAAACTAGCGATTATTTAACGACAATTACCCTAAAACCACTGAAAATCGATGATTACAAGCAATTAATTGCCGATACTTTTGCCAAAACAGATTCTAGACAAAGAGTCACAATTTTAGCCGAGCTTTTGTACAGTAAAACTCAAGGTAATCCCTTCTTTTTAATTCAATTACTCAAAAATCTTTATCAAGAAAAGCTGATTGTCTATAACTTTAATAAGCGGCAGTGGGAGTGGGATATTGAAGAAATTCAAGCAATTGGGATTACTGATAAAACGGTGATTGAGTTAATCACCAGCCAGATTGAAAAACTGCCAGAAAGTAGCCAAAAAGTATCAAAATTGGCTGCTTGTCTCGGCAATCGCTTTAGTTTAGATGTGCTGGCGATCGTCAATGAAGAATCTCCTTTAATTACCTCAGCACTACTTTGGTCAGCACTGCAAGCAGGGTTAATTTTGCCGTTAAATGATGCTTACAAAATACCATTGTTTTTCGTGCCTGAAATATCGGATAACGAACAACTTGATGATATCGTTTTCAATGCTGGTAATTCTTTGCACATACCCTATAAATTTTTGCACGATCGCGTCCAGCAAGCAGCTTATTCTCTAATTCCAGAAACAGAAAAAAAATCTACTCATTTCCAGATCGGTCAACTCTTACTAAAACATACTACGCCAGAACAACAAAAAGAAAATATTTTCGCACTGGTAAATCAACTTAATTTCGGAGTCGATTTAATTACCGAAGAATCAGAAAAATGCGAACTAGCTCATCTTAATTATGTCGCTGCTGAAAAAGCTAAAGCCGCAACTGCTTACGAAGCCGCACTTAGGTACTTGAATGTTGCTTTGGAACTTTTAGCTGCCGATTGTTGGGAAAATTGCTACGACTTGAGCTTGACAATTTATGAGTCAGCCATAGAAGCGCAATACCTTAACACCCACTTTGAAGAAGCGGAAAACTTAGCCAAAATAGTTTTAT
>NZ_JACJUP010001326.1:0-1728 GCF_014748295.1 Planktothrix sp. FACHB-1355
TCCCCCGATTCGCAACAGTTGGCGTCAACCTCAAGTACCGCATTGTCATTCACAACAAAACCAACAAAATCCAAAACAACCTGCAATTATTGGAAAGTTTTGCCGACCCCCGTCCCACTTTTCCAGAATTTATCGCCACACCGGAACCTGAAGAAGAAAAACGGAATGCTTTTGATAGATATGTGGGATATTATCGCTGGGTGTGGTTGATTGCGAGGAAACGAGTAGCGACAGCGAAAGCGATAGATTTACCTCCGCTTCCACCCAACAGTAAAACCGAAATCGTCTATGAGATTGCACCTGCTTATCGAGGCGTGATTCGGTTTGCTGATTTAACAGTTATTCGACCCGATGTTTTTGGTTTATTCAATGCTTGTGTAACCAATCATTTACCGCAATCTTTGTTAGTTTTGCCCAAATTATACAACGTACCACCGATTAAACTTCCCGGCGCGAGGAGATATCAATCTGGTGGTGTGGCGTTAGCTTCATCGGTGGGAGATTCAGAGGAATTTCGGTCTTTGCGAGAATATCGTCCGGGAGACTCCCTGCGAAAAATTCACTGGAAAAGTTGGGCGAAAGTTGG
The DNA here is from genome assembly GCF_014748295.1 of Planktothrix sp. FACHB-1355. Lineage (NCBI taxonomy): Bacteria > Bacillati > Cyanobacteriota > Cyanophyceae > Oscillatoriales > Microcoleaceae > Planktothrix > Planktothrix sp. FACHB-1355. The sequence continues at coordinate 587 of NZ_JACJUP010001326.1, forward strand.
TAAACCAATTGTCAAAGAAGAACAAGATGAATTTTTTGTCCGCCACGCGCTGATTTTAGATACATTTCAAAGCGTTAAGTATAGTCAAATCTTAGAAGAAGCAATAGCAATAGCCGCTTCTTTAGCCTGCGAAGTGCAAACTCAAGAATCCTTATTAGATTTGATGTTCGTCGGACACGAAGCTTATTGTTTTACCTTTGGTAGAGGCTTGAGTCATACCGACAAAATGCTGGAAATTCTCGCTTCTGTTGTCGCTTGTCGGGATAAATCTTTTGATGCGATTATTCCTGTAGTGATGGAGAGGGTTTCGCTATTGAGTGGCTGTATCTGCATCTTCCTCTGTTGGGATGATGACCGAAAAAGGTTAGTTAATTATCTGAGTGGGATGGGTATTCATAGTTTAGTCTTAATTTTAACAGATGCAGATAAAACAAACAACTTCGATCGCGAATCAATGCCAGATGGAATGGCAACTTTCCGCATCTTAAACTTAGGCAAAATCCAAGAGGAATTAATGCAGTTATGAAAACACCAATGCTTCTGCTGGGTGCAGGTTTAATCTTTTGGGGTTGGCAAACGGGAATGTGGATTTTTGCCATACCGATGGCTATCCTTATCGAAGGTTCTCGCTTCATTTCCTGGCGGTGGGATTTCTCCAAAGCTGATGTGCGTCGCATAGCGAATTTATGTCTGATTGTTCTAATTTTTATATCTATTTTTCTGCTGATTCAAAATCCCACTTTTTACTTCGTCTATACTCTTTTCCAGTGGCTTCCGGTTGTCTCGTTCCCACTGCTGGCTACTCAAAGTTACTCGCTGGAAGAAAAAATTGATATAACGACACTTTTTCTTTTATTCAACGAAGAAGAAACGAACAAAAATAAACGATTTACCATTAATATCAGCTATCTCTATCTCGCTATTTGTATTTTAGCAGCTAGTAACGCCAATGTTAGGGATATTTATTTTTATATTGGGATGTTTGTGCTGTTAGCGATCGCACTTTGGTCAGTCCGGTATAAACGATTTTCGCCGATGCTTTGGCTGTGTTTCATTCTAACTGCTGGAAGTATTGGATTTATCGGACAACTGGGATTGCATCAACTCCATCTTACCATAGAAGACCGGGTGGCGACATGGTA
>NZ_JACJUP010001327.1:0-1687 GCF_014748295.1 Planktothrix sp. FACHB-1355
GTTCTCCCGCTCTCCCGTTCTCCGACTCTTCGTTTTGACTGTTGACTGTTGACTGTTGACTTTTGATTTCCTGTTCCGAGTAGGGCAAATAGCTAATACCGTCTTTTTCCCAGTCCGCAAAAGTATCCGTGTCAGCGTTGCTGACAACAATAAAATCAAAGGCAATGCCACCATTTTCTAGAGCTATTGGCTCAGCGTGAATTAATTGGCCGATCGATTGCAAGCGCTGACGAACTGTGTTGACATTAATACCGCGAGCTGCTTTTTCGGTTCCCGGCAAAAATTCAAATTGCCAAGCTCGATTCCCTTTTTCCAGAGCAGCTGCAAGCTGTATACTTTCTTCTGGCTTAAGTTTCAGCGATTTTGGAGCTTTCGGTTGAGTATCGGCAACTGTGGGAATTGACTGCCCCGGTAAATTTAATTCTACTTTTTCCTGTAATTCTGACTTTTCCTGTTCCTGTTCTTGTGCTTCTGGTTTGGTAAAAATAGTCCTAAAGCGATCGCAGATCGGTACAATATCCGGGGCGGGATTTTGTATCCGGTAAGCCGTAATTACCTCCTCCAATATTTTCGTACCGCTTAGTAGAGCGTCAAGCCCTTCGGTTGTTAGCACAACTTTGTTGTCGCGTAAAGCTCGCAGATAACTTTCCATTTCGTGGGCCAGTTGTTCTGCCTCATTCACCCCCACCATCCCCGACAAGCCTTTGATGGAATGAAAGCTACCAAAAAGTTTATCGAGTATTGAACGCGAGAGTAGCGGCTGATTTACATAGGGTTCGACGAAGAGTAAATTTTGCCGAATAGCCATTAGGTGTTCGTCGCATTCGGCAAAATAATCGTCTAGAAAGCTGCTAAATAAATTCGTCATTTGCTATCGATCGAGTCATCAGTCAAAGTTATATAGCGATCGGTTAATTACCAGCGATCGTTCCAAAAAATTAACAATTAACACCAGGCAACTCACAACTGACAGAGATTCTGATTTAATAACTCTTGTGCCGCCAGCGCAAACGAGCGAGGTTCAAACGGTTTTGTCAGATAACGGGACGCGCCAGCTGCAAGAGCGGCATTACGACTGGATTCGTCGCCTCTAGTCGTCAACACGATAATGGGAATGGAAGTGTAGCTTTGATGAGAGCGGACAAACTGCAACACCTCCAATCCGTGCAGATCCGGCATATTGAGATCTAGAATCATCAAATCGACTGGTGCGATTACCAGCTGTTCGATCGCTTCCAAACCGTTGTTTGCTTCTTTAAAATTTACATTTTTTAGATCTCGCAGCGATGCCATTACCATGCGTCGCATCGTTGCTGAGTCATCCACAACTAAAATCTCTTTCATCACAGCTTCCTCTTTTACGATCGTTGGATTACGCACATAAGAGTCGAAATGCGTACACCACAATGTATGAAAATTTTTTATCCTTCCTTCTGCCCGGTCATCCGGTTCCCTTTTTCAATTTTAATTCCTTGGGGAAAATCTTTCTTGTCTTCTAGCTGTGTGTTGGTAAAGACTGCACTTGCCGAACTAGAGCTTTACATCTGTGTCTGCTTAACTTCAGGCAGTAATCAGTTCGATCGACCCCCACACCGAATAGGTAGGATGCTTTGGTATCCCAATTTCCATCAGATCGGTTGCCCCGCCAGCACAGATAAATATTTCAAAGATCCGAAACATCCAGGGG
>NZ_JACJUP010001328.1:0-1715 GCF_014748295.1 Planktothrix sp. FACHB-1355
TTACAGCAGCGTATTAACTGTACTTATTCCCTACTTTGTGATGCTGGGATTGCAAATTTTATCGGAAATTTTGACACTGAGGCAGTTTCGCACGGTCGTCTGGGTGATGGTTCCCTATTTGTACCTGCCTTACCGTGTTTGGCAACTGTATGAGGGTTTGAAATTCCTCAGTCCTGAAACCGATTTGATTTGGATACGCTATTTATTAATAGTAGAGATTGTCTTGTGGAGTGGAAACTACGCCTTGGATTTAGCACAATTACCAAGACTTTTTCGTTGGGAAATTCAAGAAAACAAGGAAATCTCTTAAGTGGCGATCGCACTGTTAGATACAAGATATACTGCACCAAGTTAGAGTTGTACTGAGCGTGCGATCGCATCAACTGAGACTCTCAAAAATAGGGAACTCTGCTAAGCTAAGAGTTCCCTATTTTTCTGCCATTTCAAGCTTCGTTGAGTATGACAGTAATAGATATGAAACCTATTAGAATCCCAAATAGTTAATAAACTTTTGGCCAGTTGTTAGCTCAACAACGATCGCAATCAGGAAGCCAATCATCGCTAGACGACCATTCCAAATTTCAGCGCTGGGGTTTGAACCAAATTCAAATTTAGTTGCAAACTCGCCGTATTTACGTTGGAATTGAGCCTCGTAGGGATTGGTTGTTTGTTGTGGTGTGTTAGTCATAGTTCAAACTCCGTTTTGAGTCAGTGCGTTGTCTGTGTAGTGGTGTTATTAAGTAATGTAAATAATTCTTTACTAAGCTACCTTCTGCCATTAGAGAGGGATAATTATTTTTACTTCTGGGTCAAAACTCTACCTTGTGGGAGGAGATGGTTAGTCAAAACAAGGATACTGTACACAAGTTACAGCGTTTTTCCGATCGATCGACACAAAGACAGAAGTATCAAGCCCTCACTAGCTACTACCAATCCCAAATAATTTATCAAAAAAAATACAGAAACCCTTCAAGAAACAGAAACCCGGTTTCTTCAAGAAACCGGGTTTCTATGACTGCTAAAAATTAGGCCGTTCAGCTGCTAAACCCTTACCGCTTCACCAAACCGAATTTTCAGATAATCTTCCTCCATCTTCGCCCCAGAGGGTTGCAAAGCCGCCAAAGCTTGAGGTAACACCAAATTGCGGCGATGATTGCCAATGCGGACATTTAATTCATCACCAGTTTTAGTTAGTTGGATTTGGTCTTTAGCAATACCTGGCAAATACAACTCCAAAGTGTACTGATTTTTATCTTGTACCACTCTAACTGTAGTTTCCCGATAATAAACTTGCGTCGGATCTTCCCCAGCATAAAGCATTTCTTTCAAACGTTCTAAAGCTGGTAAACCGCACATTTCTTCCGAAAATAGGGGCACTTCCTTCACCGGTAGCGGTAGAAAATTCTCGTGAATTTCCTGGCGATATTGCTGTTGGTTTTCCTTCCAACGTTGGAAGAATGGATCGGTAACTTGCTCTGGAATAATCCGATTTGCAACTACCAAATCTGTGGCAACATTGTACAGACTCAAATAAGCATGAGCGCGTAAAGATTCTTTAATCACCATTTTTTCGGGATTTGTGACCAAACGCACCGATGTTTGGGAGTTATCCGTTAATACCTTTTCCAAAGCTTCTATTTGTTCGTAAAATTCATAAGGAGCGTCCATTACTTCCTTATCAGGCAGAGAAAAACCCGCGATCGGCCTAAAAATCG
>NZ_JACJUP010001329.1:0-1648 GCF_014748295.1 Planktothrix sp. FACHB-1355
TGGGAGAGCCAAGTGGAGGTTTCATCGCATTTTGAACCCCCGTCCCTTTAGGGCTGGGGTGGCTTCAGTCCAGAGGAAATTACTTAAGTGCGATCGCCCTATTATTGGGCTCGTACAAGAGCTAGATTAAAAATTAAATCCGGGTTAACTACGCCCTTTTTCTTGAAGCCCGTGCAGGTGGGCTTTGTTTGTGTAGTCAAGACTTTAGTCCTCCAGTCAAAAAGGGGTTAGGCTGGCCTCCTCTCCATCGGACTGCCAGTAGCTATAAATAGTTAGATTTTTCAGCGCCAACTTACCCAATTCGCTAAAAATATTTAGACTTTACACAAATTTTACATACTTACTAAAGTTGCAGCGGCGAGAAAAGCTTTATAAATCCAGCAATAGAGAGATTTACAGGTTTGCTTTGATTGCGACCGTAATATATAAATATGTTTTTTTGATAAAGATTATGTGAAAATGCTGACAAATCTGTGCGGCTTAGGTAAAGCTGTAATAGAGACGAATTTTAAGATGAACGCGAGATTGTAGAAAGGTGTAATCTCGACGCATAACGTGAAAGAGCTACCAGTTTAAAGCGTGACACACATTAAAGAAGAGTCGGTCTTGAACTGTTTCTTCTTATCTTTATCTCTTTGTAGCGCTATGCGGATGTTATGTAGGTTGTCCTAAAAGCAATATGGTGCTGAAATAATCGCGTTTCTACTTGGGATAATTTCTCGATCGATTTTTAAGTTACCAAGAGGATTAAAAAATGAAAAATTTGCTCGCTTTATGTAGCTTACTAATAGGTTTGGGCGTTGCAAATACGGCAAATGCAGCTACTTTTGTAGCTGGTTACACATTTGATGACAACGCATTTTCTGACTCTCTGCTGTCGTTTTCCGGTGATTATACTATTAGTGGCGGAAGTCTGGAACAAGTACTGACAGACAGCGATCTAACTACCTATGCTTTCTCCTTCAGCCCCGATGCCTACGTCAACTTGGGTTTCACGGATAATTTTCTAGTCAATGGTGCTGGAGACGATCTTGTCCTGTTTGAACTGGGTATCCCCGATACGTTTGAAGTATCGCTGACTGTGGGCGGGATAACAAACTCGTACACCAGCTCTAATACGGGATTTCAGGCTGCTGGATATAATGTAAACGCTCTGAGTATCAATTTAGACGATTTCGGTGTGGCAGCGGGCGGTTTATTGAGCAACGTAGTAGTTGGACTTGGTATACAAACAATTAGTGGAACAGTTCCTTCTCTGGCTGTTGTAGGTGCTTTAAATTCAGCTCCTGTCGGCGGTTCAACTTCTGTACCCGAACCAGGTTCGGCGATGGCATTTCTGGCTTTGGGTGCCTTTGGAGCTACTTCAGTGCTGAAACGCAAACAACACCAAGCAAAGTTCAACTAAAGCTTTTTGCTATTAAACACAAACGATTGCGATCGTAATTCAATCCTCTGGCGGCAATGGCAGGGTAAAATAAAAAGTACCGATCTTGGAAAGGAACTTTCAGGTTTCGCGCCAAGCCATGTTCACCACTTTGCGATCGCTGATATCTTCCAGCACTCCGATCTTATACTTCGGTTCCTCCCAACCAAAAGAAAAGCCAACTGAAAGGTCTGTTTTGTCTTTTTTGGAAAAAAAATATTAGTA
>NZ_JACJUP010000133.1:0-9491 GCF_014748295.1 Planktothrix sp. FACHB-1355
ACGCAATTCGAGTCTAAACGGAAATCGAGACGGCGACTAAAGTCGCTTATCGACTTATCCCCATGTCTAAAGCCAGGGGCTTGCGTCTCGCTTTTCGGTCAAAAGCGACTACATCGAATCCCAAACGAGCTAATTCTTCAGCATCGTCTCCCAAACCGCAACCGATGACGAGCGCTTTTTTGCCTTCTCCCCTAAGATTGTGTAGCTCAATCCAATCAGCGAAGTTGGGATTGACGGTCATATCAGCCCACGGTACGGCTCGATCGTCCCCATTTGCACTTGCGTACAAAACGTCGAACCAACCTGTGGGGTTATCCTGCACAAAAAACTGATGAGCTAGTTGTCTTGCTTTCTGTCTGGCAGAATCTACCAAGCTGACCTCCGATCGATCGCTTTCTACATTTCGAGTGTAGCGATTAAAATTCCACGATCGTCGGTGCGTGGTCGCTGGGTTGGGTTAGCGCTCTAGGGGTAACATCAATTGTGCAAGCGATCGCGCGATCGTACAACTCTGGTGTCAAATAGTGATGGTCTATACGCCAACCCCTGTTGCCTCGAAAAGCAGCCGATCGATAGTCCCACCAACTAAAATTGCCACCTTCTTGGGTGAATTTGCGAAAAGCATCGGCTAATCCCAATTCTAAAACTGTCTGCAAAGCTTGGCGTTCTAAATCTGTCGCCATCACCATTTTTTCTCGCCCTTTTGGGTTGTGAATATCTTTATCTTCGAGGGCAATGTTGAAGTCACCGCAGACGCACATCGCGCTGGGTTGTTTTTCCAGCAGCGCTTGCAGGTACTCGCGCAACACTTTTAGCCAGCTGAGCTTGTAAACATATTTTTCGCTACCGACTTCGGAACCGTTGGGAACGTAGAGGTTGACGATCCGAACATTATCTACAACGCCAGTAATTACCCGTTTCTGTTCGTCAAATTCTGAAATACCCAAAATCGGGGCAAATCCGGCACTGACTTCTTCTAGAGGTTTGCGGCTGAGGATGGCGACACCGTTGTAGGATTTTTGTCCCCAAATGTAGAGGTGATACCCTAAATTTTCCCAGGGCGATCGCGGAAATTCTGCATCTTGCACTTTGGTTTCTTGCAAACACAAAACATCTACAGGATTTGACTGCAACCAATTGACCACCTGCTCTAGGCGGGTACGTATTGAATTAACATTCCAAGTGGCGACTTTCATTAATAATTTGGTTTTCTGTGTTTTGAGGAAGCGCAACTTTTTTCCCACTCATCAAGGATAAGGAAACAATTGCGTTGAACAAAGCGATCGTATGAGAGCGATCGCTTGTTTTCAATTATTATATTCTGATATTAGTTCTGACTTAAAGGGGTGACCGATGGCCGCAAGCATTTTGACAGTTAGTTATGAAGATGGCAGCGTGCTTACGCTGCGAGAGCGCAAAGCTGGCGGCTTTTTCATCTACTATGAAGATAGCGAGGGCGAGTCAAGCAAACTGGTAGGTTTAGCGGAAGATATCGATATCAATCTAGCTAAATCTATCTTTTTTATGGTTGCCGATCGCTGGGGTTGGGAACGCTTTGAAGATGAGGAGGAAGAAGACGAAGAGGAACAAGACGAAGAACTTTAGTTGCCTAACTATTTTTAATTCAATTAGCAGAATTAAACGTAGGGTGGGCATTGCCCACCAAAATGCCTATCAGCTTTTCGATACGGGAATGGTGGGCATTCCCCACCCTACTATTCTCTATGCGACAAAATTGATTTTGATGCGTTGTCGCGGTCAGAAACCCGGTTTTTTAGAAAAACCGGGTTTCTCGAATTGCGGATACTAGATAGCGCAACTCAATTCTCCGGCTTTCTGAGTGAAGCGGAGATTTTCTCGATAGTCAACCGGGCAATCTATCACAGCAGGAACGTTTTGGGCAAGGGCGGTTTTCAAGATAGGAATAAAATCAGCAGTAGATTCCACTCGGTATCCTTTTAAGCCCATACTTTCGGCAAATTTGACAAAATCGGGATTACCGAATTTGACAAAAGCCGATCGACCCATTTGGTTTTCTTGCTTCCACTCGATCAAGCCATAGCCGCCATCATTGAAAATGATGGTAACAAAATTCGTGCCGACGCGCAGAGCTGTTTCCAGTTCTTGGCAATTCATCATAAATCCGCCATCACCGGTAACGGCAACTACTTGTTTTTCCGGGGCAACTAATTTAGCGGCGATCGCACCTGGAATGGCAATTCCCATCGCTGCAAAACCGTTAGAAATCAGGCAAGTATTGGGACGTTCGCAGTGATAGTGTCGCGCCATCCACATTTTATGGGCTCCGACATCGCAAATAACGATATCTTCCGATTGCATCACTTGTCGCAAGTCATAAATTAGTTTTTGCGGCTTAATGGGAAAACCAGTATCGTTAGCATATTTTTCGTAATCTGCGCGAATATCATCCCGCAATTCCAAAGCGTAGGGGTCGGGTTTACCAGTCCGATCGGCCCGTTGCAAGATTTCATCTAACGAATCGGAAATATCCCCCACAACTTCCACAAGCGGAAGATAATTGCTATCAATTTCGGCGTGACTGGTGCTAATATGAACGATTTGAATCTTGCTATCGGGATTCCACCGCTTGGGCGAATATTCGATTAAATCGTAACCGATCGCAATTACCAAATCCGTGTTATCGAAACCGCAGTTAATGTAATCGCGCAATTGCAATCCCACCGCCCACAACGCCAGCGGATGAGTATAAGGAATCACACCTTTACCCATAAAAGTATTCGCGACAGGAATATTCATTTTAGTAGCAAATTCCGTCACCGCTTGACTGGCGTTGGCGCGGATCGCACCATTTCCCACTAAAATTAACGGATTTTTGGATTGAGAAATTAGCTGTGCTGCTTGTTCGATACTGCGAAAAGAGGCAAAAGTTTTTTCCACATCGCCTTTGTTGAGAGGTTCGCCCGTTACAGGCATAGCGGCAATGTTTTCTGGCACATCGATATGCACTGCCCCCGGTTTTTCTGTTTGAGAGATTTTAAACGCTTTGCGGACAACTTCCGGTGCAATGCTGGGTCTGACAATTTGGGCATTCCATTTAGTTACCGGGGCAAACATAGCCACCAAATCCAGATATTGGTGCGATTCTTTGTGCATCCGGTCTGTTCCTACCTGGCCGGTAATTGCCACGAGAGGGGCACCATCTAGATTGGCATCGGCGACACCAGTCATCAAGTTGGTAGCACCAGGGCCTAGAGTAGAAAGGCAAACGCCCGCTTTTCCCGTTAAACGACCGTAGACATCGGCCATAAAAGCTGCACCCTGTTCGTGGCGGGTGGTAATAAATTGTATAGAAGAATGTGCGATCGCTTCCAAAACGTGCAGATTTTCTTCACCGGGTAAACCAAAAACATATTTTACCCCTTCGTTTTCCAGACACCGCACTAATAATTCCGCTGTATTCATTTCGCCCATATTATTTCACCCACACGGTTTTGATGTTGACAAACTCATGAATTCCTTGCACGCCCAGTTCTCGTCCGTATCCGGAACGTTTTATCCCGCCAAAAGGCAGACGGGGATCGGATTTGACTAGGCCGTTGATAAATACTGCACCCGCTTCTAGTTCCGAAATTAAGCGATCGCGCTCTTTCTCCACTGTAGTCCAGGCACTGGCTCCCAGTCCAAAGGGAATGGCGTTAGCGCGTGCTATTGCTTCGTCAATGTCTGCTACTCGGAATAAGAGGGCTACTGGGCCAAAAAATTCTTCGTTATCAGCTGGAGTACCGGGTGGAAAGTCTGTCAAAATTGTGGCAGGGTAGAAGTTACCCGGACGATCGGACAAGGGTTTTCCGCCAGTGAGAACTTTTGCGCCTTTGGCGATGCAGGTTTGCACTAACCCATCTAAATCTTGGACGATGCCTGGAGTTGCCAAGGGGCCAAGATCCGTTTCCGGATTCATCGGATCGCCAATTTTTAAAGCTTGAAATTTCTCTAGGAAGCGCTGTTCAAATTCGTCTGCGATCGATGAGTGCAAAATAAAGCGTTTTGCCGCTATACAAGATTGTCCGTTATTGAGCATCCGCGCCGCAACTGCTGTGGAAACTGCTGCTGACAAATCGGCACTTTCCAAAACGATAAACGGATCGCTGCCTCCCAATTCCAAGACCGTTTTTTTGATCTGCTTGCTAGCAGCGACAGCGAGAGAAATACCAGCTGCTTCGCTGCCGGTGAGAGTGGCTGCTTTAACGCGATCGTCTGCAATAATAGCTGCAACTTTATCCGACCCCACCAGCAAGGTTTGAAATACTCCCGCTGGAAATCCCGCTGCTTTGAAAATCTCCTCAATTGCCAAAGCGCATTGAGGTACGTTGGATGCGTGTTTCAATATACCCACGTTCCCGGCCATCAGCGCGGGTGCGGCAAAACGGAAAACTTGCCAGAAGGGGAAATTCCAAGGCATAACTGCTAAGATTATCCCCAACGGCTCGTATTTCACAAAGCTCGAGCTGGCATCGGTTGATGCGGGGACATCTGCTAGGAATTCCGCCGCACGTTCGGCGTAGTAACGGCATACTAAGGCGCATTTGTCAACTTCCGCGATCGCACCTTTAATCGGTTTGCCCATTTCCAAAGTCATGATTTTGGCAAAACGATCGCGATCTCGCTCCAAAATTCTAGCAGCTTCGTTCATCCACTCGGCTCTTTGGGCAAAAGGGGTGTTGCGATATTCCACAAACGCCTTTTGTGCCAGATCCAGTTTCCCTTCTATTTCCGCTTCCGTCAGGGGTGTGAAGGTTTGAAGCGTTTCTCCCGTAGCTGGGTTTATGGTGGCAATAGCCATTGTTTCGGTATCTCCAATTCCACTGATAAATTAGGGTAGTCCTGAGACTTTCTGCATCTCTTGCCGAGCTACCCGCGTTACTATGTCGGTTTTAGATTTTCATTTAAAATCTAAGATTCCACGATCCCCGTCTATATATTATTCTTTCACACAGATTGGCAGCCGTATGTGTAGAAATGCTGCGCTTTTAGTTTGTATTGTGTCGCACTGGTAAATTTTAATAAAGAATTAAGTATTTTCGATATTTGTGTTAACCTAACTTACAGGTAGGTGATGCCACCCTTAGAGGTGAGCCCCACTTACCCGGTTTGACCAAAGACAACCAAAAATTGTCAAATGGATGCGAGCCAGTCCATTGCAAGCGCCACTCTCTTCCTATAGCTCTGAGTTTAGCCCCGATTTGGGAAGTTTTGATAGTGCCGCTTAGGGAATGCCTCGTCCACTCTTTTTCAGACTGCAATTTCTCTAATCTACAGTTTCCGCTGAAAACAGAGCGTGGATGATATGCAATTTTCCTCGAAACATACCGCACCGTTTACTGCGAGTCGTCCTCTAGTGTTGGTAGTGGATGATAATGAAGATAATTTACTGCTAATTTCTCTAGCTGTCGAACAGTTGTTTAATTGCTCCTCGATCGCAGCGGCCAACGGCGAAACAGCTATAATCTTAGCTGAACTTTATCAACCGGATCTCATCTTACTGGATATTGTTCTACCTGACTTAGATGGTGTTGAGGCGATTTCTCGGCTAAAGCAGCATTCGCAAACAAAAACAATACCTATTGTAGCAGTCACAGCTTTGGCAAAAGAAGAAGATTGCGATCGAATTATGGCAGCTGGTTGTAATGGCTACATCAGCAAACCCTATATGCTTGAAGATCTAGAAACGGTCATCTATCGCCATCTGCGGATACCGTCTCTAGTTTGACTGGCGGGACGAAAGTAGTATCCCTATCTGTAGGTGCAACTGCTAAGACAGCGATAATGCCGGTGCGACCGGTTTCTATACTGGTATCGGTGAGCAAGTCTAAAGCTTCTACGCCCAGGACATCTTCTACGATCTGCACCAGCTCTGGCTTAAGAGCGGCGTCAACATTTAATCTTACCTGCTGCGCTAAATTGCTGCGATCGTTCTCCGCTAAAAGTTGTACCGGACGGGATATCGCATTTTCCAACACGATGGCAAGTTTGTTGTCAAAGAGTTGGCAAGATACTCGATCGGGTTGATGCCCAACTCTGCTATGGTACAATTGTTGAATACGCTGCGAAAAAATTTGTTCCAATTGCTGTCTCGTCAGTTTTGTTGCGGGCATATCCATAGAGATCGGCTCCTAATAGCAAAAAAATTTTTAGCTATCCACTTTGAGCGTAGCAAGGAGCACAATTTTCAAAATTAGCCTGAAGAAGTATTTACAAAACAGCAAGCAATCATCGCTGTTATCTAAGAATAGCTGTTATTCCTAGTTCAAACGAAAAAAACTGGCACAAAGCACAACAATAAGTACTTCCATCAAGGCTGGGAGACGTGCTAAGTTTTTTATCGAACCAGCTTTTGTCGATCGCACGGAGCGAGCGAGCGTTTCTAGGTAAATTATGGCCACCAACTGAGTAATAAATTTTATTTATTCAACTCTCCCCTATATAGTGTGATGATTAAACCTAATTGGTTACTCTCATCCTTACTCTGTAAGCATTTCTATCCTTAATGCCGTCACCCTCTGTTTCCCTACGCCTTAGCCCCTCATCCCAGTTTCCAGTGTTCTAGATTACAGTTTGTGGCTGGGATTTAATGTATTCGCAAGCGAGGCCCAACTTTACCTTATTTGGGACAAAATATTCATTTTTTAGCTTTTTTACACTAAAATATCTGCATTAGCTAGCATGGTGATGTAAAAAGTATGAATTTAGCTGTTTATCGTTCATACTTTTATACGAGCCAATCTGTTTCAAGCGCCAACATCTTAGCTCTCCCTTTTGTAGGGAGAACGTAAGCTGATAACTTCTATGCTTGCCGCTTGAGGAATGCCTCGTCCAGCCCTACCTCAAAGCTTGCACAACAAATTTACAACTTCCCCCAAACAAAGAATGGATATGGAATTTTCTCTTGGCGACAGCATTCAATCTGTTGCCCAAAGACCATTAGTTTTAGCTGTCGATGACAATGAAGATAATTTGATTTTGATAAGTTTTACGCTTGAGCTGGTTGGCTGCGCTTTCCTCACTGCTGACACCGGCGAGACAGCAATCGCACTAGCACAAAGTCATCAACCCGATCTGATTCTGCTTGATATTATGCTGCCCGACCTCAACGGAATAGAGATTGTCACTCGTCTCAGACAAGATCCCCGTACAAAGAAGATTCCCATCGTCGCAGTTACCGCTTTGGCAAGAGCAGAAGACCGAGCTAACATTATCGCCGCAGGTTGTAATGATTACATTACCAAACCCTATGTAGTTGACGATTTAGAAGTTATTCTCCGTCGCTACCTAAATTAAACTCGGTTTACTTGCGGCGCTTCGAGCTAGCGGAAGAATCCCTGACTTGAGGCTCCGCACTCAATATTACGATCGTACCAGTACGACCTGTATCTAGTTTGGCATCGCTGAGCAAATCCACTACATCAACTCCCACAACTTCTTCGATTAAATCCTTCAGTTGTGGTTGAATTGCCGCATTTAAATCCGACCTTACCTGCTCGGCCAACTCCTGCTGACCGTTGTTCACCAGAACTTGTTCTGGTTGAGTAACGGCATCTTCCAATACTATGACAATTTTTGTATCAAAAATCTCGCAAGTCACTTGGCTGGGCTGATGGCCCAGCTGATTGCGATATAGAGCTTGGATACGTTGTGACAGAGTTCGCTCTAATTGCCCACGGGTGGGGGCTGGTGTTTCCATAATTCTTTGCGTATCGCCTGAGTTAGATTAATGAAGACAGACTATGTGACAGCATATTAGACCTCGGTATGAGGAAAAAATAAATAAATTGGCATATTATATTATAGCACTGACCTAAACACTCAAGAGATACTCATTTTGAGCGCAAAGAATACCTATTCAGTTAGATGCGGAAACAGGGAAGGCCGGAAGAGCGCTAGAGATTAACGATAGTTAAGGGTAAATCAAAATTTTGTAAGTTTCTGGGCTTGGGGCGATCGCCTGTTGCACAGCTATTGCTAGATCTTGAAGAGGATAGCGATCGCTAATCAACGCATCCACATCAATTCTTCGGTTGAACACAATATCCGATGCCAGAGATTGCAGGCGATAGGAAGAGCTGTAGCTGCCGATCAAATCAATTTCTCGACGGTAAAGGATATTGGGATTGATGGGAATTTCCACCTCATCTGGAAACTCCGCAAAAAATAGGATTTTACCGCCTTTGCGCGTGCAGTCGAGCGCTTGGAAAAAAGCTTTTTCGCTGGGAACTGCCAGCAAAGCAGTATCGACTCCCATACCTCCCGTCAGGGCTTTGATTTTTGTCGGTAACTCTGGGTCGCGGGCATCAAACGCAGCTTCTGCCCCCACGGCAAGGGCTTTCTCGATGCGAGACGGCAGCAAATCGGTAGCGATCGCCTTAGCACCGAAATATTTTACCAACATTGCGAACATCAGTCCGATCGGCCCCGCACCGGCGATCAATACCGTTTGTCCGGGCGCAATTTGAGCTTTTTTCACCGCCTTGAGACAGCAGTTAGTCGGCTCAACAAAACTAGCCTGCTCAAAAGTTACCCCATCCGGTATTGGGATCAATCCCCCGTTGCGAACGATGTGACCCGGAACCTTCACATATTCTGCAAAGCCACCGCCGCTAGGAGCAAAACCAGCCGTTGTCGTGACGTTTTTGTAGACATCGCACATCGAAAAGTTGTCATTGAGGCAGTATTCGCAGCGCATACAGGGAATATGGTGCATCACGACAACTCGCTGTCCCACTTGCCAGTTTTTTACCCCTTCTCCCACAGCGGAAATGACACCGGCTGTTTCGTGTCCGAAGATGCGCGGCGGTTCGTAAAGCGGATAGCGAATTTTTTTGATATCCGACTGACACAAGCCAACTACCTGCACCTGTACAAGCACCTCATCCGCTTGCAGTTCCGGTATGGGCACCTCTTCGTAGCTGAGCCGATCTACTCCTCTGAATACTTGCGCTTTCATATTAATCCTTTTTCGCCCACCGATATTAGACTTTACCATTTTGTGCGTTGCTCTTGGCTAGTTATAGAAGAAAGAGAAGAAAGACCCAAAGGTAGAGGGCATTTCTAGGATTGCGGAAGGCCAGACTTCGACAGCCCGATCCGGGAAATCTATTTTGTTTATTACTTTTACGGTGATTTTATTCTTACAGTTTGAATACTCTGGTGATTGCTTCTCCATTTTTTAGCATAATCCCATTGATATAAATCTCTCTTGTTTACCTTTATATTGATTAATTACACATTTGTGAACCTCGATTTTAACTGAGTCTATCTTACCGTTCACTAATTTATTATCCTCTGAAAATGCGTAATTTGAAACGTTTGTCAATTCTGGATTGAGTACGTAAATTCCGATACTGTTTTCGCAATAAATAAATTTTTAGTCAACTATAAAAATTTGTCCCGATCCTACATCCGAGTTTCCGTAACAGGAAATAGAGATGCGGATAAAACGATTTTTATGGGACATC
>NZ_JACJUP010001330.1:0-1711 GCF_014748295.1 Planktothrix sp. FACHB-1355
TGACGAGCGCGCGCCGGCTCAGCGCGCCGAGCAGCCAGCCCTCTTCCCGGTAATCCTCTGCGGTCGCGTTCCACCGCTCGATGATCTGTTCGCGTTCGACTACTCCGAGCGGCGAAAACAACTCGTATCGTCCGTCCGGCTCCTCGGCGATTTTTTCGAGGGTTTTCAGATAAAAGTTGGCGATCTGGGTAATTTGTTCGGAACCGATTTTTTTCGGCAGGTAATACAAACTCAGCCAGACCCGTTCCGCATTCAGGTCGAGCGAAAAATTCGCCGTCAGGGTAAAGTTGGTTTCTTCGTAGCCCTGGTGATTTAGCAGAATGCCTTTAAATTCTTCAAGACTTTGATAGACGTGAAAATGTGTGAAATCGAAATCGGTTTCAAATAACGGGGTTTTAGAGTTTTTCTGAAGCTGCGCCATCGGATACCAGCGATGCGCCAGAATTTCTTTTTCCTGTTCGAAGACCTCGCTAATCAACTGCGTCCAGCTGCCGGACTTGAATTTGAACCTGAACGGAAGCGTGTTCAAAAAAAGCCCGAGAACTCTTTCGGAATCATTTTCCTCCAAACGACCGTTGGAAACCAAACCGGATAAAATATCCTTCTGACCGCAAACGACCGAAAGAACAAATAAATGCGAGGCAAGCAAAATGCTTTTTATCGGAACCCCGAGCCGGCTGGCGATCTCCTTGAGCCGACGCGTCGTGGCAGCGGACAGTGCCACGCCTTTTACCCTGTTTCCGGAATATGCGGGGTCTCTGTATTTTCGGCTCCACCGGGGAATTTCCGTGGCGACGCGGTTTTCAATTTTTTTCAGCCAGTATTCTTTCGTTTCGACCGATTGCAGGGCTCGACGTTCGGCGGCGACAAAATCTCTGTAGGTTGATTCGGGAACCGGATTTAATTGCGCCGGGTTGATACCGAGCCGATCCAGATAGAGTTTGAAAATCTCGGTTATCATAGTCGCTACGCTCCACCCGTCCACAATAGCGTGATGTTCCGAAAATGAAAACTGGAAGGTCGTTTCGGTGCGGAGATGAATTTTGAACCTGATTAATCCGGCTTCGGATAAATCGAACGGGTTGCTTTTTTCGTTCTCGACCCAGTTTTTGATGATCCTTTCCTGCCGTTCGTTTTCTACTCCGCGAAGATCTTCGACGTCTATTTTTGCCGGCGCCTGTCGATGAACGAGTTGCAGCGGCTCGCTGAAATTCGACAGATCGAACGAGGTTCTCAAAACCGGATGCCGGTCAATTACTTCATTAAGAGCCGCGCTCAATTTTTCGAACGAGAAGGCGAGATTTAAATGATAGCTCGTGACGTTATGATAAGCCGTGCTGCTCGAATCAAAGACGCTGTGAAACAGCATCCCGGATTGAATGTACGTCAGCGGGTAAGCATCAACGATATTTTCGGGAACTAAATTTTTGTCTTCGGCGGAAATCAGGGAAAAGGGCGGGATAGATTCGTAAATGGGTGAGGCGGGTTTCGAATCACCGATTTTTGCGGCGAGCAGTCTGATCGTCGGAAATTCGAAAATGCTTTGAAGCGTCACGTCAAATCCGTTTTTTTTCAGGAGCGCCCTGATCTGAAGGCTCTTGATCGAATCTCCGCCGAGGATAAAGAAGTTGTCGTCCAGACCGACCGGCTCGACTGCCAGCACCTGTTCCCAGATCCCGACCAGCTTTTTCTGGGTCTCGTTTTCCGCCGC
>NZ_JACJUP010001331.1:0-1711 GCF_014748295.1 Planktothrix sp. FACHB-1355
GCCCACTGATAGTGAATATGCAAAAAGTTATACAGCACATTCAACAGCAGCACATTTAGCATCAATCCCATCAAACAAACGATATTAAATTTGAGAAACCGCTTCAAACGCTTGCGCCAACCTCGCTGTTTACTTGCCATATCGCCAAAAGTCCAAGCATCGTTCCACAAAAAGTTATTGATAATCGCGATTTCGGCAGAGATAATTTTACTGCGAGTTAAACCCAAACCGAGCGCACTGGGGTCGTGAAGTAAATAAAGCACTAGCATATCCACAAATACCCCACTCAAACCTACCACAGCAAATCGTAAGAACCGACCGATCGGCCAGAGGTGGAAGCGCAACCGCAGCAGATGACCCAGGTACTCCACGTATTGTTTCCAAGTTACCTTGCTCTCGCCTTCCTGACGTTCTTGAAACACATACCCCACTTCCGTAATTTGGCCAATTTTGCCGCGACCGAGTACCTCAATCAAAATTTTGTATCCCAGCGGATTGAGCGATCGCATCGCGATCGAACTGCGTCTTACCATAAAATAACCGCTCATCGGATCGGAAACGCGACCTATCACCTCCGGTAGCAAAATTAACCCCAACATCTGCGCCCCACGCGATAAAAATCGTCTCGCAAAACTCCACTCGCTGACACCGCCGCCTTCCACATGGCGACTGGCAACTGCCAAGTCCGCACCTTCCTCAATAGCTGCCAAAAGTTTTAACAGCACTTCCGGGGGATGCTGAAGGTCGCCATCAATTACCGCCAAGATTTGCCCTCTTGCCACTTGCCAACCGCGAATCACGGCGGTGGAAAGTCCTCGTTCTTCCTGACGGCGCATCACCCGCAGTTGGGGATAATCCGGGATGAGAGATTGTGCAACTTCCCAAGTGCGATCGGGACTATCATCATCTACTACTATTAGCTCGTAGTCACCTGCGATAAAGTTATCTAGCAAACCGCTCAAGGTTTGAATAACTTCCTTGATATTTTTACTCTCGTTATAAGTGGGAATCACCAGGGAAAAGCTCAAGTAATGTCCGTTTCCATTTGCTGCGGCAAACTTAGATTCAGGAATCTGTAAAGAACCGGATGGTACTGGTAAAAGAGAGTTAGTTGGGCTGGAATTCATGAAAAACGATTATAAAGGTTGAGGGTGAACCCATCAATGTTCATAGTTCCCGTTAACTGCCGCGTTTCGATCGACTTAAACCGCTTTTGCAAAATTTGTTGAATGCGCTGTTTTGCCGCGATCTTTTCAGCTTCTGTTTTGAGACGAGACCATACGGGATTAACACTATCTAACCAGATGAGGCGACGATATTGGGAAGCTTCTGCGGATGTCAGTACTTTTTCTAGAGAATCTGCCAACCGATCGGGGTTTTCGGATAAAAGCATTACGGGTGAGGATGGGGGAATATAGTAAGCTAAGCGCAGAACGTGTCCCCAAGCTTTAGAGTTAATGGCAATTAAAGTGGGGGTTGTTGCTTCTCTTGCTATAACGTTGGCGATCGAATGGAAAACCCAGCGCTGTCTGAGACTGAAATCGCCAATACTAATCGTAAGATACAACAGCAACAGCCCAGCTGCTGCCGCTTTACGCCAGTCGTTTTTCCGATCTTGGCTCGTTTGCAGGTCAACTGCGGGCGGTTTCCGTTCCAGACATAATGCCAGTAACAGCAGACATCCCGGCAGAATAAAGCTCATTGCTCTACC
>NZ_JACJUP010001332.1:0-1645 GCF_014748295.1 Planktothrix sp. FACHB-1355
TCTTCCGATCTCTCTCGGCGCGTCGTTCCGCTTCTTGACGGCGTTGAAACTCAAGTTGAGCTACCTGCTGTATTTCGGTTAGTTGTTCCTCCGGTGTCAGCAATCTTTGTCCTTGTTCGTTGTACCAGTACAACCATTCTCGCGTGATTCCCTGAAATGTTCCCCTTTCTATGCCTATTCCCAAATTAATTTCAGGTAGCCAAATGGGATTTCCCGACAGCAAATTATATGAACCATTGACTAAATGACGCACTTCCAAAGGTGGTTTTTGGCGACGCAGGGGATTGTAAACTGCGTAGTACAAAACTCCCATTTTGGCATAAATGTCTTTTTTCCGCTTATATTCTCCTCCTGGTTTATGGGATACGACTTCCAGCACGAAAATGGGCGCTATATAATTTTCTTCCCAAAATACATAAGATGAGCGGAGTTCTTCATCAATAAACCGTTCTACTCCTAAGCTAAGAAAACCATCTGGCGCTATGGGGGATTCTTTGGAGTCATAGTAAATCCCCATATCCACTCCAAAAAACCAATCCCAACGGTTTGCCCACGCAAAAGCTAGTATTGTTTTCAGCAAGTGGGGAATTAAATCTTGCAGTTCGTTATCCACAGGTTTATCGTCAGAGTCGGGTAGGCACTCGGCTGGGGGCAAGCATTCCCACGATTTGTACTTTAACATGACGGATTTCCGCAATACTAATAGCTTTATGATAGCGAGCAGAAGTTGAGAATTTTATTAATCAATAAGCTGAGAGCTTGCACCTGCGATTTCAATTAATCTATTTGTAGCGAAACCCAATTATTTCAAATAACAATTTGGGTTTCGTTTCTCAACTAAACCTACAAATTAATTGGCTAGTCATAGCGCTGAAGCACAACAACGTACCTCTACTCGATCGAGCTTTTTTGGTGTTTGTTACGGTTGCGAAGCTTGCTTGGGAGTAACGCTTTCAATTGCTCGATTTATTTGAGTTGCTGTGAGCGATTGTACGAGAATAAGCTTAAACGGTTCTTGGGTAATCGATCGCGTATAAGCAGGGCTCAAATAAGCACGATATTCTGACGCATTTGTCAAGTAATTTTTAAAGAAAGCGGTACTCAAAGCATTAATATACGGTCGAGCGAGAGCCGGATCGGGGCCAACCAATTCAGGCGGAATAGGTAGCACGCTTCTCTCATCTCTGCTTTTGGCAATAGTCGTAAAATGCGTGGCGTTTTCGAGCAAAACTAAATACTTTTCTGGCGTAGTGAGCCAGGTAAAAGGTTGTATTTGTTCTGTTACTGCGGGTGTGAAAATATCGTCGGTGCCAGCAACTAGCATGACGGGAACTTTTATTTGACTTAAACCGCTTTGTCCGAAAACAGAGCTAGTTAAAGGATTGATAGCAAAGACTGCTTTAATGCGTTCGTCTTGTAAAGTATAATTTGAATTAGGTAATCTAGCTACGTCGCACTGAACTAATAGGGATAAGTTCAAAAATTGGTCGTTGTTACAATCTTTTTGCAGTTGGGGGAAATTCAGCTTTGCACCTGCTAATGCCAAACTTGTATAACCGCCTAAAGACTGACCGATCGCACCGACTTGCTGGAGATTTAATCTCCCTTTTAATGTGGGGTCTGATTGTGCGCGACGTTCCAGTTC
>NZ_JACJUP010001333.1:0-1632 GCF_014748295.1 Planktothrix sp. FACHB-1355
AGTTCTTTTGCAGAGGAGGGTTGGTTTTCTAGCGCCAACAAATTTTCGTTTAATATTGCTGCCTGGGCTTCCACTTCCATCCGGAACAAATCCAGCATGGAGTAACCGCTTATATCTGTCACGTTATCCTCCTGTTTATGTTGTAAAACAGCAATTCATCATCCAAATAACTAACTTTTTTGTTTTGCCAATTTATCACCGCTTTGGTATAAGATTCATTGGATTGAGTTATGACTGCTGGTGCGGGGCGAAATTGATGGGGGTGAAAGCGTTGAATGCTGGAAACTTCATCGACGCTAAAAACCCAACGTTCCTCATTTTTTTCAACTACTACCATCCGTTCTTGGACAACGGGATTTGATTTAGAATTTTTGCTTTTTTCTGGTATTTCTAAACCCAAGAGGTTGCTGAGGGAAATGCACATGAGAATTTCGCCTCGAATGTTCACAATACCCAGTAATATTTTGTTGGTGCGGTGCGGTATGGTGTGGATGACGCTGGGAGGCGTAACTTCTTTAAATAAGTTAGCTGGCAGAGCTAGCCATTCTACGCCCAAGCGAAAGATGATGACTGCTTGAGTTTTAGTATTTTCGCTTTGAGATGACCCTTCTGGAAGCTGAGTTTGAGCAAATAAATTTGTCCATTCATCAATGTAGCCTTCTGGTGCATCTCGTTCCAGCAAGCCGCGCCCCGCAGCGGAATAAACCGGGCAGTTGCGGCAGTGAATGTAGGTTTTGAGTTCCTTACAGGAGCGATCGCCGCCTACACCGATTTTATTCCAGCAGTCGTTTAAAATTGTTTGTGTGATTGTAATACGTTTTTCCACTTTATGCCTCTCAATTTTTCAACTCCTTTTAACCGAAAATTTTTCCTTTTTACGAGCGGAAATTTTAGAAGCTCTATCCTGGTTTGTTTTTATTAAAACATTTTTTCCTCTCTGCTTCTAGAGCGGGCTCAATTACTCCCAAAAGCAGCCATTTGCAGTCTTAATCTTTGGGCTGCCTCATCTAACTGACTGAGCGCCGAGTTAGTTTCGCGGAGTCCGCTAGATGTTTGCTCGGATGCTTCGGTTAATTGTGACATTGCTTCTCTAATTTGTGCAGATCCTTCTGATTGTTCTTCCATGCTTTGACTGACACTTTCAAATCGCGGGATCAATCCCTGTACTTGCTCAATTACCACTGCCATTTGGTCGCCTATTTGCCCTACTTTTTCTACGCTATCAGTCACGGATTTATTGTATTTATCCATTTCCATGACGCCTGTAGCCACTGCATTTTGCATTTCTTTGACCATTTGTTCGATTTCCAAAGTAGCGACGGCTGTTTGGTCTGCCAGTCGGCGAATTTCTCTAGCTACTACAGCAAAACCGGCTCCGTATTCTCCGGCTTTTTCGGCTTCAATTGCCGCGTTTAAGGAAAGTAAGTTGGTTTGGTCTGCTACTTTAGTGATGGTGGTGACAACTTTGTTGATGTTGTTCGCTTTTTCGCTCATTACGCCCAGTTTATTGGCGATCGAAGACGTGGCTGATGCCAACTGCCCCATGACGCTTTCCATTTGTGAAAGGTCTTTTTGACTGTTGCCAGCAGCTTGGGCAGTAGATTGCGCCAAAAATGCGACTTGTTCCATTGT
>NZ_JACJUP010001334.1:0-1618 GCF_014748295.1 Planktothrix sp. FACHB-1355
AGCCAAACTACGCAAACGATATCTTTTAAGGTAAAAGATACTGGCATTGGCATTGCCGAAGAAGACATTGGCAAACTTTTTCAATCCTTTGTTCAAATTGACAGCAAATTGAACCGTCAATACGCCGGTACCGGCTTGGGTTTAGCTTTAGTGCGGCGCATTGTGGAAATGCACGGTGGCCAAGTTTCTGTAGTCAGCGAACTCGGTCGAGGTAGCGAATTTACAGTTTTGTTACCGTACCAAGGCAATCTCAAGCTCGATCGAGCTTTATCTATATTACCGAGAAACGATTCTGAGCGAAACTCAGAAATTATTAAGACTGGTTTAACCGCCAAAAAATCTCTATCTCCTTTGCTTTTGTTGGTAGAAGATAACGAAGAGAATATCGAAACATTTGTTAATTATTTCCAAGAAGAAGGCTATCAATTTGCGGTCGCTCGTAATGGCTTAGATGGCTTTAATTTAACCAGAAAACTTCAACCTCAATTGATTCTTATGGATATTCAAATGCCACAAGTAGATGGATTAACAGCGATTCAAATGATTCGTAATGAGGGTATAAATACTCCCATCATTGCCTTAACTGCCTTAGCCATGCCAGGAGACAAAGAAAAATGCTTAAGTGTCGGCGCAAATGAATATTTAACTAAACCTGTGAGATTAAAAAATTTGAAAAACCTCATCGATAAATTTGTTTATCCAGATGTCACAATAGAGTAAGATAGCCATGAAAAAACCCGCATCTATAATAGTAGTAGATGATGAGCAAAATAACTTTGATGTTATCGAAATATTGCTCTTTAAAGAAGGATACGATCTTCGTTACGCTGCCAGCGGTGACGAAGCAATTCGTCAACTGGAAGCGCAGCAGGCCGATGTCATATTGCTTGACGTTATGATGCCTGTATGCAATGGATTTGAAGTTTGCCGCACAATTAAAGCAAATCCCAAATGGCAGCATATCCCCATCCTCATGGTGACAGCATTAACTGCGAAAGAAGACTTAGCGAAAGGTTTAGAAATGGGTGCGGATGACTTCATTAGCAAACCGGTCAGTGGCATAGAACTGCGAGCCAGAGTTCGTTCTATGCTGCGGATTAAACATCAATACGATATGCTGCAAGAATTGCTGCAAGTTAAAGAAGCATCTCTGCAATTAAGAGAAGATATGGCATATGCGATCGTTCACGACCTTCGCAATCCTTTAGCAAGTATTTTGTTTGCTTGCGATATTTTGTCAATGGCCGATCTCGATCTAAAACAAAAGAAAAGAATAGATCGAATTGTTAGTTCCGGACAACGTTTAAAGTTCCTCATCGATAACTTATTAATCATGGCGAAACTCGATGCAGGTAAACTGGTACTTAACTGCACAGAAGTAGATTTATACGATATCGCTAAAGATGTTATTTCTGAATTTCAACAAATTGCTAATCAGAATCAAATAAAACTAATTGCTCACCTGCCAAAACCGGGAAAAACATTTCACTTGGATGATTCTCTGATCCGACGAGTTATCGATAACCTCCTCTCCAACGCAATCAAATTTTCTCCCTCAAAAGCTCAAGTTGAACTAAAAATTGATTATCTCTCGGCAGATAAATTGCAAATTCAGGTG
>NZ_JACJUP010001335.1:0-1639 GCF_014748295.1 Planktothrix sp. FACHB-1355
CATCGTTGGGAATAAATTGTCAAATTGAGTCGGCAGATATATTTAGAGCAAATTTTTCATTGTTGACCTTAGTGTCGATTACCCTAGAAGAGTGGAATCAGAGGTGAGCTTGTGGATGCCATATTAGATCGATCGCGTCAACTTAAACAGGATTTAATTGATTTTGTCCTTGACGCTGAAGGGGAATTGGCAGTTGCGCTGGAGTCTTACTTCGCCGCTAATGCAAAATCTCAAAATAATCGCTATGATGCGGCTTTCGAGAAAAAGCTGCTGATTGATAGTTTTTTATGTGAGGGGAAAGTCGGGGATAAGACGCCGCTGGATTTGTTTTTGGAAAGTCAGCCAGAATTATCTCAAAGCGATCGCACTCTCCTCAACAACTGGCGACACAGCTTTCTTGGTTTATTTGCCGTTAATCAAATTTTACCAGATGGCTTTGAGCTAATGAACTGGCTCACAGCCAAACATTACATAGTGAAGCCAAATGATACTCGCACGCAAGAGGAAATGGCTTCTTTTAAACAAGGTGAAATTTTACTGACCCGGATTTCTCCGGTTACCGATAGCTACTGGATGTTTTCTGGGCCTTGTTTGCCAATGGGTAATTTAGGCAAACCTAAATTGGCAGTAGCAATTGGTAACTTTAAGCAAAATCACAAGAAACATCTTTACAGGGATGCGCCAGATTTGCTTGAGCAAGCCTGGCAGTCTGTCGAGCAATATCACCAGGATTTTATTGATTTTTTTGGGAGCAATGAAGTCACTATACCTGGGTATCAGCTTAACAAAAAGCTGACTGAATTTCAAGAAGTAATAACTAAACGACGACTGGCAGAAGCAGGCATTAATGAATCGAAATCTCTGGAAGAAATAGCTGATGAAGCTGGCATTTCACAAGCAGAAATTAAAGCTGCGGCAGAAGAAGCGGGTGCTGACTCAAAAACAGTCGCTCAGCTATTTGGCAGTAAGGGAAACAGCAAAATGGTAACGCCTAAAGTTGAGTTACCTGACAATCTGAAAAAAGCCGAACAGGTGACTGTTCTGGCTCATACTCGCTGGGGACAAATGTTGCTACCAACCTACACTAAGTTCAAGCAAATTCTGGAAGCAGAAGACTGGCAGAGTATTCCTAATGCAGAAAAATTGGTTCGCTACTATTTGGAAGAACCTACAATTAATGTCTTCGTGTGGCATCATTTGGCCCAACAGTATCCACGCCAGTTAGAAAAGGCATTGCAAACAATTTTGGGTCGTCCTAATTTTAATCTGACAACCGATTTAGATTCTGTGCTTCAGGAATTTAATAAACCGCTGGAACCTGAGTTACCAGAAATTGCCAGCGTCCCTTTACATTTACACAATCTGTTTGAAGAAGCCGTAGCGGAAGTTAATAAATCGAATTCAAAGTCTAAGGTTAAAAAGAAAGAAGGTAAGGGTTTTGGGACGTAAAAATTTTTAACTCCGAGAGATGGAGTAGGGGAGAAGCATTTGTGCAGACATAGTACGATCCAGCGCTAGAAAGATTGGCAAAAATGTTTCTCCCTTATGGAAGATGTATGTTGAGTATGAGCAATAATTTGAGATTTTTGAGCGGATTATTAACTATTGCCGCTTGGGAGTGTGAGGGATTAGATTAGAA
>NZ_JACJUP010001336.1:0-1580 GCF_014748295.1 Planktothrix sp. FACHB-1355
CAATAACACTAACCTCCTAGTTGGTAAAGATATAGACCAAATACCCAAATGCGAAACTGACGATGGTTTTAAGCTGGAAGCTGGTGGTGGCCTGATGCAAGGGAAGTATTTTAAAGATCGGTCGGCTGTAGATGATGGTTTTCAGGGTAATGTAAAGAGTGTTGGTGTAAGCAACGGCGAACCTTTCAATCCCGATATTCCTGCGGGCATTAACTTCGGAGAATACATTGATTTAACACTTCCCGAAGGTGGGGGTATACTTAAATCCCTGGATCTCGGTGCGCTTTACCCGTTAGGTGAGTTTGGACAGCAGGTTTATGAGATTGCGGCTGCGGCTCCCAATATATCTGGGATTGCAGGTACCCTAACTATTAAAGATAAAAGTACAGCTGTTTGGTCGTGGATGGACGGTTCCAGAGAAATAAAGGCCATCAGTAATTCGACCGATCGCAAAAGCGATATTCAGGGTGGAGGTTGGTATAGTATCTCTAATCCTTTTGCAGATACCTTTCTCACTAGCCTTAGATTAGCACCAGTCTCCCAACCAGGCGTTCCTCCCCTATCTGTCCAAAACAGTGATTTTGGCCTAGTGGGGGCAGAATTTGAAAAAGTTGACGAACCAACTGCGTTTGCTGGTTTAGCTTTGGTAGGTGCATTTTTGATGAATGTTTGCCGCCGTAAAGCTCGCAAAATTGGCTAGCCGCCACATTGGTATGCTTCAATTGCGGTGATTGTTGTCGTAACGAATTCTCGCTCCAGCCCACAGCAGCTTTTCTCGTAATGTTTGGTAGTAGGAATAGTTATCTCGCAAGATAATAAATTTAGCTTGACAGTTAGCCATGCAAACATCAACCCGGTGTCCCGGCCAAATAGAGGTGGCCATAACCCCATCCATCCACAGTTTGGTACTGAGTTCGTAATCGCTCAAAGGCCAAATGCTAACTACAGAGCCAGGGGGTAAAATAATGGGACGGCTGGAAAGGCTTAGAGGGCAAATAGGGGTTACGGCGATCGCTTCCATACCATCGTGTACGATCGGCCCATTAGCAGAAACCGTATAGCAAGTAGACCCTGTAGGCGTTGCCACAATTAACCCGTCTCCCTGGTACTGATCGACTACTTCACCATCAATTTCCATCTCCAAAATAGAGGTGAGCATTCGATCGGCTGAAGCGGGTTTGACGCACATTTCATTTAAGGCAAGAAAGCGATCGCTCACCGGTGGCAAGTCCCGGCGATCGCCCTCAAATATCGCCGCTTGCAACATCATCCGCCGCTGAATCGCAAAGCGATCGTCAATTAACCGTTCCCAAACTTTCTCAGTATCTTTAAATTCCTCAAAAGGCTGCGTCAAAAAACCCAGATGTCCCCCCACATTCACGGCCAAAATCGGGATGCCATCTCCTGCCAAATTCCGCGCTGCTGACAAAGCCGTACCGTCCCCTCCCAGTACGATCGCCAGATCGATCGGTTGTGTAGATGATGCCAAAAAAACCGGATAAGGATTATCTTTTGGCCCACTCGGCCCCATCAGCACCTTACAGTCGAGTTTTTCCAGTTCTCTGGCGCACTTTTCTACC
>NZ_JACJUP010001337.1:0-1663 GCF_014748295.1 Planktothrix sp. FACHB-1355
AGTTGAGTGAGATGGTGGTTTATAACACGGGAACTAAATTATCGATCGAAACTACTAAATTTATTGCCTGTGCCTAACCCACCCTACGATTAGATAAGTTTCTACGATCGCCACAAAAACGGGAGAGCCAATAAATTTAAAAATGGATAAGCAAAAGCTCAAACATTTACTAATAGGTGACTTTTCGCTGAAACGGCTGATACGTTCTATTATTTTTGTTTATGTTTCCCTTTGCATATACGGCTACTTTTTCACGGATTGGATGATTTTTAAACCGCAAGCATCCAGCTATCAAGACACTAAGGATATTCTGAAGCTGACTGCTGCTGATGGCGTGCAAATATCGGCTATTTACCTACCCAATTCTCAAGCTACTTACACGATTTTGTACAGTCACGGCAATGCGGAAGATTTGGGGGATATGTTGCCAATTCTGAGAGAATTAAGGGAATTGGGATTTTCTGTATTTGCTTACGATTATCGCGGTTACGGTACGAGTCAGGGTACGCCTTCAGAAAGCAATGCTTATCAAGATATCGATACGGCTTACGATTATTTGACAAGAAAGCTGAATATCTCAACTCAAAACATTATAGTTTACGGACGGTCTGTAGGTGGCGGCCCTTCGGTGGATTTGGCTTCGCGCAAATCCGTTGGGGGTTTGATTTTGGAAAGTGCTTTTACTAAGGCGTTTCTTGTGGTGACGCGCATCCCGATCGTACCTTTTGATAAGTTTGCGAATATCGATAAAATTAAAAAGGTACGCTGTCCGGTTTTAATTATACATGGAACGAGCGATTCGGTAATTCCTGTTTCCCACGGACAACAACTTTTTGAATCTGCGAACGAACCGAAGCGTTTTTTATGGATAGAGGGTGCGGATCATAACGAAGATCTTATCTCGCTTGGAGGCGATCGCTACACTAAAACTCTGCGCGAGTTTGCTCAACTGGTTCGTCAATCTCAAGTATTGCCAAATCGGCAATAACGCTTTCTAAACCAGCGACTACCCGCGCCAATTTCTCGAAATCAATTTTATCCGGTGTATCCTGTGCGGTATGATAATAAGGATAGCGATAGGGAGCGGTATCTGTGACCATGATTCCCGGATAGCCTTGTTGCCAGAAAGACCACTGATCTGACCAACCGACACCGGGAATTTGCGCGGGTAGAGCTGCGCCTTCGGAGGGAAATTCGACATGGCGACGAAAGGATGCGATCGCTTTTCTCACCAAGTCACCAGATTTAATATTACCGATAAATGCAATAAAGTTTCCAGAGGAAGGATATACCAAATTCAGAGGAAATGGATATTTTTGAGTTCCCGCTTTATCGGAATAGTAACCCATTGTTTCTAAGCTGAGCATAGCAACAATTTTCTCGCCTGCTTTTTGACTGCGTTTGGCATAAACTAAGCTTCCCATATCCGGAGTTTGGAAAAAGGGCGGTTCCTCATTCACAAATTCCACAAAACGGAGAGTCCGGTCAGTTTTTTTGCCAGCAAACGCACGCGCCAATTCCAATACAGCCGCCGCACCAGTACCGTTATCGTTTGCACCGGGACTATCCTGCACAGAGTCATAGTGAGCGCCGATGACAACTATTTCATCTGGTATTTTTGTGCCGGGAATTTCTACTTCAATGTTATCGTACTTGCGGTTAG
>NZ_JACJUP010001338.1:0-1622 GCF_014748295.1 Planktothrix sp. FACHB-1355
ACATACTTCGCTTTCAACACCCTTAATACTTTTATGAAGTATTTGAGCTATTTCGGCGGGACTGTAGCCACAAAGCAAGCCCCGCAAATGTAGCTTCTCAACAGATGTCAGGCGTTTTCCCTTAGCCGAAGCTAAGTCTGTATACAGCGTTTCTAAGTCCCAGTGGTTAGCCGCTTCGGTAAATTGTTCATTGTTGGATGGCATAGCAAGGGTTCTTCATAAAATTTTTCCTAGCCAGATCCTAGCTTAAATTGCAGCCTTAACTTAGTAAAGGCTGAGGTTGGCTAGTTTATGATTGGAAAAAAGCAGTTTTTCACGCTCATCCAGCATTTCCCGATGGTGGGAAAATTCCATAAAACTAATACATACTAATCAGAGATTGTCTATGTCAGCGTTTGGATTTGATGGAATTAAAACAGCTTTAAGTCAAGCACTGGAAATGTTACCAGATTGGCAAACATTAAACCCTTTTGATAAAGGGAAAGTTATCGACCAAACTTTCAAATCTATTTTGAAAGATTTAATGCAACAGTTTGGTATGAAACCAGGCATTGATTATGTAGACAATTTAAGAGATAATGAACGCAGTGCAGATTTTGTTGCTTTGTCTAAAGAGGCAGATGATTTAATTATAGGCTTATTAAATGGTAAGATAATTGCTATTACGCAACATAGTCGAGTTAGCAAATTAGGTAATAAATTTACTGTTAAGGCTCATTTTCGTAAAAAATAAGCCTGATTTCTTTTCCCAACAGATACCACCAATTATTGGCAATATAAATATTGCCTTGAGAGCGATCAAATGGAACCATTATACTTTAAAGATGGAAATTACATTTATGAGTGTAAATCTTCTCCCGAAAACAAAGATGGCCCTCTCAATAATAACAGCCTGAGAAGTTGGACAAGAGATGCTAAAAATTTATTGAACCGTCATCGACCTAGTGGATTTCGTTATGTATTTCCTGTTAATCGTGTTGATAGTAGTAATGAAGCTGTCTTAGAAAAGCTAAAAGAAAATTGCCCTAGTGTAGATATACAATATTATGATTGTGATTCAGTAGATAGGCTGATTAGAGCTTTGGAAAAAGTAAATAGCTTACCGGAATTAGTTGCATACATCAAGCAAGCCAGGAAGTAAAAATATGTCGCAAAGTCTTCACTTTCACCGAATTAAGTGCTTTGATGCTAAAGTCATCCAAAGTTTTGATATTGAAACTATTTTGAGAATGCTAAAAGCAGGTCTTGGCCAAGAAAAATCAAACATTGATGAAACCACTTATGACTTATTTTTTGAACCGATAGAAGAAATCACTATCTCTCTAAGCGCTAACGATCCTAAGTTAGAAAAATTATTAGGTACAGGTGCTAAAAATCTTCTACATCCAAACTCCAGATATTACTTGGTTACTGAAGAACTCTCCAAAGTCATTAACGAGATGTCTTGGAAACTGGCTATATCTGAACTTAAAAGCAGCACTCAATCCCAAGAAACCTGTAAAGAATACTTTAAAGATTGCGCTATGTTAAAAATATGGTACAACCAAAAAATACTCATGGTTGAGGCTTCTTAATTTATGCAGAATGCTATAATTATGCGGTGCGTTAGCCCAGCGTAACGC
>NZ_JACJUP010001339.1:0-1691 GCF_014748295.1 Planktothrix sp. FACHB-1355
GTCGCAAGCAAGCTGAGTCTATGAATGAAGAATCCCCGTCCCTTTAGGGCTCTTGAGTGTCAAGAAGCATATATGAATGAAGCTGGGGTTAATAATCACTTGGAAGCTGCGGCGGTTTACCAGCGCCAAACCCGCATGGGACAAGACTCGGATCTGAGAGCTTTTGCTACTAGAACCTTGCCCACAGTGCAAGGTCATTTGGAAATGGCCGCAACGATGACCGGTTACAGCCTCGCACGCGGAAGCGACGATGCTTCCGGTACATCCGATACACCTGCTATGCCGATGAGCCGTTAAAAGTCAAAAGTTAAAAGTCAAAAGTCAAAACGAAGAGTGGGGGAGTGGGGGAATTTATATGTACATTTTCGACCTTTATGTCGTTCTCCCGTTCTTCCGTTCTCCCTCTTCCCTAACCCCTAACCCCTAGCCCCTAACCCCTAACCCCTTGTCACTGCCAATTCCCTACCAGCACAAAAGGTGCCCAGAAGTAGGGATTTTGATATTGAGGATTTCGCAATAGCTTCAGTTGCGCGTTGCGAAGAGCTTCCGCTTTGCTAATTCCCGGCTTGGTGAGTTGGCGATAAAATTCCGCCATCACGATCGAAGTAGATTCGTCATTTACTTGCCAAAGTGTAGCTAATGTGCTGCGGGCACCCGATCGAATTGCAATCCCTGCCAAACCCAAAGCAGCGCGATCGTCTCCCGCCGCAGTTTCGCAAGCACTGAGGACAAGCAGTTCGATCGGCGCTTTCTTCTCCTGGGAACGAGAACGCAACAATAGATCTAATTGCTTAACATTAATACGTTCATCCCAAGTCAAAATAAAAGTCTCCGATGCTTTCGAGCTAAACTGACCGTGAGTCGCCAAGTGAACAACTGGGAAAGGAATTTTGTTGATTTGTGCTTGTAGTTCCTGAGTGATAAACTGCTGATTGATGAGAGTATCAGCGGGAACCGCAGAAGAAATCTGCTCCACTTCACTCGCGACTGCGGGTAAAGCAGGAAAACCCTGACGCGCCTCTGTCAGAGCCCCTGTCAACGTTCTCAATCTTACTTGCGTCAGCGGTCGCGGTTCTAATAATTGAAGTCCGGGAGTAAGAGCGATGCTGTATTTTTCGATCAGATATTTTTGACCGTCGTGCAGAATAGCCATCGGCAGATTTCGCAGATAGCCATCTAAAACAAATACCAAAGTTTTAACGCCACTTGCCGCTAAATCTTTTTCCGCAGGACGAATCAACAAATCGTAGAGTTGTTGTGCGAGGGGTAACCGCTCTTGTGGAAAAGCAGTGCGTCTGAGGGAAACTCTTGCTCGTTTGAAAATACTTTCCAATTCAGCCTTAGATTTGGCGGTGCTGTAATGGCGCAGCGATCGATTCTCCTGCAAAGACGCTACGCGATCGGGAACAGATAGAATCACCTCTAGGCGATCGCCCAAAATTATCGGATAGATAATCGCAGCAGTGCGATCGACTTCATCAATTATTCTGGCTTTCACATCTGCACAAGCATCCTGGAAAAAGTTGTCCAATTCCGCCAACTGCAAAGACTCGATCGTCTGACGAGCTAGCTTCAGTTTAGCTCGATCGGTAACCTTCCCCTCTCCTTCCAAAAGTAACCCCACTAACTCGCGATAAATCGGTTCGACACTTTCCCGAAACGAGAATTGTACTTGCGATTGGATGGTCACC
>NZ_JACJUP010000134.1:0-9376 GCF_014748295.1 Planktothrix sp. FACHB-1355
TATGGCTACATATTTGTACCCATCAAATATTCCAAAGTTGAAAACTTAGGGTGCGTTTCAAAATCCACTTTTCCTGAATAAATTTGCTCGCTGTTCGTCTATGAAAGAGGAAAATGAAGATTAATCAACGGCATGATTGGCCTCTCACTGCTGAAGAAGCTATTCCCATTCAGCAACAACTGGCAAAAGAGGTAATTACTTCTGACGAGTTGGGAACAGTACAATACGTTGCTGGCGTGGATGTGGGTTTTCCGGAGTCGGGTAGCATAACGAGAGCAGCAGTGGTAGTATTGAGTTTTCCCGATTTGCAGCTCAAAGAGCAGGCGATCGCATACCGTCCCACCACTTTTCCCTACGTTCCGGGATTCCTATCATTTCGCGAAGTTCCCACTGTGCTGGATGCACTGGAAAAACTGACTATTATACCGGATTTAATTTTATGCGACGGTCAAGGTATTGCCCATCCCCGTCGTTTTGGGATCGCCTGTCATCTGGGTGTATTGGCAGATATTCCCACTATTGGCGTTGCTAAATCGTTATTAGTTGGCAAACATGAAGAGTTACCTTTAGAGAGAGGTACATGGAAACCGCTAGTGCATCGCCGGGAAACGATCGGTGCTGCTTTGCGAACGCGGATGGGGGTTAAACCTGTTTATGTTTCTAGCGGACATCGCGTGAGTTTGCTGACTGCGATCGACTATGTGATGCGTTGCACTACCAAATATAAATTACCGGAAACAACGCGCTTAGCTGATAAATTGGCATCAAACCGATAAATGAATAGAGGAAATATTAAAAGGCGGGGATAATGAACGAACTAAGTATAGAGTGGCAAGAAGCAGGTCATCTGAGAAAGCAAATAATTCGCGATCGACAGCTAAGCAAAAATCCGGGAACCGTGCGGCTGGGTCGCGATTCCCTGCGGTGCGATATCGTGCTGACCCATCCGACAGTCTCCGGATTGCACGTAGAGATATTTTTTAACTCCCAGCAGCAACAGTTTTACCTGCGAAACTTGCGCGAAAGCAATCCTCCCTTGGTGAATGGCAACCAACTTGTCGCAGGTGAGGTAACTTTAAGCGGGGGTAGCGTTTTTCATCTGGGAGAAACAGAAGTCAAAGTGACTGGGGTAAATATAGACGAAAGCAGCGTTCCACCAACCATTTTACTTTCGCCTTCGACACAGCCATCTCAGGTTCCTTCTGCAAATCAAACTTACGGTTTGCGGTGTCCCAAATGCGATCGCATTTCACCCTACGAACGGTTAGATTTGGGATGTCCTTGGTGCGGTACTTCCTTAGCAGCAGCCGCAAGCGTTCTCATGACTCCCACGGAACTATGAATCCACAACCTTTGCAAATTCGTCTCAGCTGGGAAGACCCAGCCACAGGACAGCGACGAGAACCTTTATTAGCTGTCCCGATCGCACTGGGACGCGAATTTGCCCAAATGCCAAGCGAACTGGGAGGACGGCGCGTTTCTCGGATGGTGTTTGACAGTCCGGAAGTGTCTCGCTACCATGTCTCGATCGACGAAGAACAAGGTAGTTTGGTCGCGATCGATCGAAACAGTCAAAACGGCACTTTTGTCAACGGTCAGCGCCAAACGCGAACTACTTTGGCAAATGGCGATATCCTGCAAATTGGCCCCTATCGAATTACGATTTCCTTCGTCGCCAGTCCATCCATCTCCACGATTAATTTTCACCCAGATACCGATTTACCAGACCCTCGTCTGAATCAACCCCCAGTTGCAATAGCTACCGGTAGCACTTTTCCGCCACCAGCGTTTCAGCAATCTCAGGTATCTGTGCAAGAACTTCACGCCACAGGTTTACCGGTGGAAGAAATTGATTATGCTGCGATTGGCGCGGGATTGGGTAGCTTTGTTTGGGTGGATTTGCTGCGAATTTCTGGGGTGAAAATCGATCGAATTGCCGCTTTGGGAATGGAAGAAAAGCCTTATGCTCGTTATAGAAGATTGTGCATGAATTCTCAAATTCCCCTGCACGAAAGATTGCGATCGAATTCCGATTCCTGTCCCGATAATATTTGGGGTTGGCCTAGCTATGCTTTGCGGGAAGCTTGGCACGATCTAATTAAAGGAAAAGTGGGCGATGCTTTGGGATATTTATGGCAGGTATTTGCCGAACCGACATTTGCCCAAACTTATACGCCTCGTTCTGGAAATGTGTTCGATTCGATCGATCGCGAAGCGAAACGAATCGGTTGGGAACAGATATTTCGCTACGGTAGCGTCAGGGCAATTCGCAAAACTTCTGATGGCAGATATGCTATTGCTTATTCCCGTCGTCGTTCCAGCAACGCTGCGCCAGACTACCGTTTGTTAATCGCGCAATATGTCCAGCTTGCCACAGGCTATCCGGCAATTCAATTTCTCCCAGACCTAAAAGCTTATCGGGAAAAGACTGGTGATTTTGAATCCGTAGTAAATGCTTACGAACCGCACGATCGCGTTTATCAACATTTAGAACAGTATGGCGGTACGGTACTGATTCGCGGTCGCGGTATTGTCGCTTCTCGAATTGTGCAAAGAATTTACGAAGCGCGGCAGAAAAACAAGCTGATTTCGTTGCTGCATTTGATGCGATCGCCCAAACCCCAAGGTAACAAATTCAGTTCCGCCC
This sequence comes from Planktothrix sp. FACHB-1355, assembly GCF_014748295.1. Taxonomy (NCBI): domain Bacteria; kingdom Bacillati; phylum Cyanobacteriota; class Cyanophyceae; order Oscillatoriales; family Microcoleaceae; genus Planktothrix; species Planktothrix sp. FACHB-1355. The sequence goes on from NZ_JACJUP010000134.1 coordinate 2,648, forward strand.
AACGTCAAGTAGACAATCACTACGAATTTCAACCGTTTAACTGGCCGAAAGCTTGTTGGGGAGGCGATTTGCGGGAAATGTTGGCAAAAGCAGAACCGCAAAAACGCCAGGAATTACTGGCAGCTTGGGGCGGTACAACTACAGCCGATCGACACGATTGGAAACGCATTGTGCAGCAAGGATTGAGTGAAGGTTGGTATCAAATTACCTTTGGCGAAGTGGAAAAAGTAGAACGCGACAATACCCAAAATCGTACAGTTACTTATATTCAAGAAAAGGGATTAAAAGGGCAAATTCGACTCGAAGCTGACTTTATTATCGATGCTACCGGACTCGATGCCCACGTAACTGCAAGTCCTTTACTAGCCGATATTGTCGATCGCTACAATCTACCTTTGCACGATAACGGCAGACTCGTCGTTGCCGATGATTTTGAAATAGTCGATCTGCGAAATCAGCGCGGCAGAATTTATGCCGCCGGTGCGATGACTTTGGGTGGCCCCTATGCAGCAGTTGATAGTTTTTTGGGATTGCAATATGCTGCCCTTTGTGCTGTTGATAGTTTGGCCGCAGTCCGCGCACCCGGATTGCATCGATTGAACGCACTGAGTTCTCTATGGCAATGGTTGAAGTGGGCAACAATGCGATCGCCCTAATGCTAGAGAAAAGTCAAAAGTCAAAAGTCAAAAGTCAAAAAGAAGAGGAAAAAGGGAAAATAAATTCTCCCGCTCTCCCACTTTCTTTTTTGTCATCCTCCTTAAGAAATATTTTATTCAGTATTTCCACTATAATAATTACTTTAACTTTACATATCGATACGTAAATACACAATCGAGCCTAGTGTCTAATTCGTTTCGTCTTTGACTTCCCTGCTGACTCAGAGACGACCGGATGCAAGGAACTCTGAGCTTTTTCTTACGTCGATTATCTTCGTGCTATTCCAGCATACTCCATTGCTGCGTTGTCCCATTTTTCGCAGCGAACATGGAGTTAGGATAGCAACGAACTTCGATCTCAGTAGAGATACTGCAATTTGAATTCATCTTTACTAAAACTTTAAAGTTTTTTCCTTGTTCTTTATCAGTACTTGACGCCATAAGCTAAAACTTTCAGGCATTATAAATGCAACACACCTAAGTGCAAGGTTGCACCCGCACGATAAACCAGATTTACGTATTGCACTGAGAGAATGGGAGATCTACAAATGCTGGGATTGAAAAATTTAGAAAAAGTTTTACCGCCAGTGAGACGCTACCAGTGTAAAGAAGCTGAAATCGGCAGCAGTTATCTCCTTGAAGATTTGACCGTCAGGCGTCTAGCGAGCCACTTTGGCATTGGCTGTGTTGCCGACCCGGAAGAAGCATCCATGATGTCGCAACTGATGGGGTTACCGGTGATCGGCCATTCTGTTTGGGTGAGATGTACCGATTGCCTAGAAGTAGGTAAAATTTACGAAGGTTATTTGCAAAGCACGCACCAGTACGAAATGCCGCAACTAAAGGTGCAGCATTAACCCCATAAATCAATTAAAAATTAAAAACTTTATCTAAATTCACGTTAAGATACAATCCCTACATATCTACACAGTAGCTTAGGGAATGTCAAAATGACTCCTACACTTTTTGGCCGTTGGCAAACTCGTTTATTACTGTTCGGCACTGTGGGTCTGGCGATAACATTGCCCTTTGCTTTGGGCATTATCGGCTCTGGTGCCGACTCTACTTATTTTTGGGTAATTGGATATATTACAGTTTTTGGTTTGGGCTGGGATATTGTTTATAACTATCTACAAAAGTTCCGCTGGGATAGAGATTGGCCGGGAGCGTTTCAATTGGTGGCTGGTATCTGGGAAGCTATATTTTTTATATTAATTGTCAAAATTTTACGCTTGCCTCTACCTGGGGTTACAAATATAGATATCGCTTCTTTTCTGGGACACTACAGTTTGGTATGGTTGGGTGTTTATTTAGCTTCTCAATCAATTATGCGAATTTTATTTCCCCGTTGGCGTTTTCGGGGCGGACAGTGGCTGTAATAATTTTAGATTTTAGATTTTGGATTTTAGATTTTGGATTAGCTTTAGACCCAGCTGCATAAATTTCAGATTTTGTTGTCGATCGACCTGTCCCAACATCAGGCGAGCGCTCGATTCGGTAACAAAAATTTACTCAGCCACCGTTTGCTGCGATACTGGTAACTAAGTACCTTGGGCGGTAGACTGAGGGCAGGGTTGTCAACGACAAATCGGATATCATTTCACTCGATTACTGTAACACTCCTAACAGTCGCCTTTGAGGAAACTATGCACGCAGTCATCCAAGTCCTGATTGAAGTTCTCATAGTGATTGGACTTTCCCGACTGGTGGGATTGGGATTTCGCTGGCTCAAGCAACCTTTGGTAATTGGCGAAATTGTCGCTGGAATTATGCTGGGGCCATCTCTGTTAGGTTTGGTTGCTCCAGATTTAGCGGCCTCACTTTTTCCAGTTGAAACAGAACCTTATCTGTTTGTATTGTCGCAGGTCGGACTGATCTTTTTCATGTTTTTGATCGGGCTAGAGTTAGACCCAAAATACCTCAAAGGTAATTTAGATATCGCGATTCTGACTTCCCACGTCAGTATTTTGACGCCCTTTTCACTGGGAAGTTTACTAGCCCTGCTGCTTTATCCCCTACTTTCTAATGCGAGCGTATCCTTTACCGCCTTTGCCTTATTTTTAGGTGCGGCAATGTCGATTACGGCTTTTCCGGTACTGGCGAGAATTATCACGGAAAACAATTTGCAAGGAACGCGCTTGGGAACTTTGGCGCTGACTTGTGCGGCGGTGGATGATGTGACGGCTTGGTGTTTGTTGGCCCTGGCGATCGCAGTCACTCGTACTAATAGTATGGCAGGTGCAGTGCCAACTATTTTGGAATCCCTACTTTACATCGTATTTATGATGACGGTAGGGCGTTGGTTATTGAAACAGTTGGCTACTCACTACGAACGCAAGGGACGCTTAAGCCAATTTCTTTTGGCTTGGATTTATATGGCTGTTGTTGCTTCGGCTTTAATTACCGAATTAATAGGGATTCACTTAATTTTCGGGGCATTTTTATTGGGAGCGGCAATGCCAAAAAATGCTGGATTAGTAAGGGAATTAGCAGAAAAAACCGAAGATTTTGTCCTCATATTTTTACTACCAGTATTTTTTGCTTATAGCGGTCTGAGAACAGAAATAGGCTTGCTCAATCGTCCTGAATTGTGGCTACTTTGCTTAGCTGTTTTGGCAGTGGCTATTATTGGCAAATATGTTGGTACTTATCTAGCAGCAAGAGTTTGCGGTATCGATAACCGGGAAGCTTCAGCACTGGGTTGGTTGATGAATACTCGCGGTTTGACTGAATTAATTGTGCTAAATATCGGTTTGAGCTTGGGTACGATCTCGCCTTTGCTGTTCACTATGCTGGTGATAATGGCATTGGTAACTACGTTTATGACTTCGCCTTTGCTGGAATGGACTTATCCGAAAGAGCTAATTAGATTAGATGTCATCAAGGCAGAACCTGCGATCGCTATCCCTACCGAAGCAGTTCAACCAACCTATCGAATTTTAGTACCCGTCGCCAATCCCAGCACGCAAAAAGGTTTGCTGCAAGTAGCAGCAGCGATCGCAGGAAAAAAATTGCAACCTGCGATCGTTCATCCCCTCAGCTTGATCGAATTAGAAGAAGATTATTTATTTCAAAGTACGCCGCTTGAAGCAGACAGGTTAATACAGCAGCGTCGTTCTCGTCTCGAAGAAGTAATTCAAAGTCTCGAACCTCCAGAAACTCGCGAGTTAGTGCATCCGATTATCCGCATTTCCAATAACGTCGCACGGGAAACAGCAGAAATTGCTAAGCTCGAACAAGCCGATCTGATTCTATTAGGATGGCATCGCCCAGCTTTTAGCACCAACCGACTGGGGGGAAGAGTTGGACAAATTCTCACTCAGGCATCTGTGGATGTGGCAGTATTTGTCGATCGAGGACGAGAAAGATTGGAAAGTATATTGGTGCCTTATTCTGCTAACGTTCACGACGATCTGGCGCTGGAAATTGCTGTGCGACTGCTTGTCAATCGCGATTTCTGCTATCTGAATGTTTTGCGAGTTGTACAAGAAAGTCAGATTAAAGATTTCAGTTATGAATTTCGTAACGTGATGGAAAGATTGCCAAAGCAAGTGCGCGATCGCATCGATATCCAAGTTATTGAAGCAACGGAACCGATCCCAGCTGTAGTCCAAGCTTCCCAAACGGTTGACCTCACTATTGTCGGTACCAGTCGCGCTTGGGGTATTGAGCGTCAAACCTTGGGAAACTACACTGATGCGCTGGCGATCGATTGTCATTCTTCGCTTCTGATTACCCGCCGCTACAGTCAGGTAACTTCTCACCTCGCCTCTGTACTGGAAACAAACGACAGTAACACAAATGACCAAACTACTAAATTCTCAATCTAAAACCTCAAATCTCAAATTGATATGAGTCATTTTAACTTTAAGTCCTTCACATTTTATGGATTAGCGATCGGTTTCGTTGTGCTTTTGTTTAAAGTTGTTACTACCTACGGTCATAATCTCAAAGCACCTCCCCCGATTCAAGGTCGTTATCGCATCACTGCACAAAACTTACCTAAATGTCTCGAATCTGATGAATTGTTGTTAACTGTTCAGCAATCTGGTATTTATCTCAACGGTTCTTTATTAACAGCAGATAAAAACGTCGAATTGTCAAATGTCACATCTGCATCCCAAACAAGCGTACAGGAAAAACCCTCCCTATTCGGTCTATGGCAAAATCAACAATTCACGCTATCCGGAACTACAAATAAGTTCAGTTCCTGCGAGCGAAAAATCAATGTCAGAATTCAAGCTTTTGTCAAAGGTGAAACCCTCAACGGTAAAATGACTCTAACTTCAGCAGCGCAACCAATAAAATTTACCGCTGAAAGAGAGGCTACCGAGCGCGATAAGGAAAAGTCTTCCAGCCATTAGTCAGTTGTGCCTAGTTCGCATAAAAGAACCAAACAACTAATAACCAAAGATATCATATCCGGTTATACTGCTTGCCTAAAAAAATCGCTCTCTTATCTGTGTTCATCTGTGTTCATCTTTCTTTATCTGTGGTTAAAACTTAACCTGCGACACTCATGTAATACCGATGTAACCGGACTTGATATAACTAATGATAAAATTTAATTTTGTCAAGATAATTACTTATATCCGCAGCCATTTCAGCATTACTACTGGGCTGCTTGGTAACTCGATCGTCAATTGAATAAATTTCGATCGCCTCTTCTTTTCCTTTGACCTTGCTCTTTCCTAACTTGACAAAATTCCATACTCCTGCTGTGCTGTTCTTCACCTCCAACGAGAAAATTAAAGAACGGGAAAGCTTTCTCGTTAAACATTCTAACCTTTGGGCAATATTGACTGCATCTCCTAAAATTGTATAGTCCATTTTGACGTGAGAGCCAATATTTCCTTCTATTACTTCGCCTTGCGCCAAACCAATCCCATTGTACAAAACGCGCAGCGGACTACCTTCTGGTGCAGATATTCTTACTGTTTCTATTTCAGTCAATATATCCAAGCTTGCTTGAATAGCTGCATCAGCTTGTTCGCCTGAAAAATAAGCCATCACGCAATCACCGATAAATTTGGTAATTTCTCCTCCCTTAGCTACAATTATGTTCGTGCAAATAGTAAAATACTGATTGAGTATAGCGACAATTTCCTCGCATGGCAGTTTCTCCACCAAAGTAGAGAAAGACACGATATCGCTAAACAAAATAATCTTTTCTACTTTACGAGGCGGAACTAAAAGAGGATTTGCACCGTTACTGATGATGTTAACAACGGTTGGTTGAGTATATTTTTCTAAAATTCTATAAGACTCGTTTAAAGTCTGCAATAAAGCTCTGATCGGTTTAATAATTAAATCTGTATTTTCGTCAAGATCGATCGTCTGTATTGACCATTCCGGAAATAGCCGTTCTTTGATATCGTGTTCGGTGTTTAAGCATAAAATATCGGTATGTCTGCGATCGCGCAATATTTTCTCATACAATCTATCAATATTTTCTTCATCTCCTTCGAGAATTTGGAAAAATATTCCTTGCGAACACAAAAGTACACCTGTGATGTTTTTGGCTTGATTGTTCGGAGCGGAAACTTTACCAATAGCTTCTATTTCTTTACTAGATAGAGGACGAGCAAATTTACTAATGTATGTCAGCCTTTTCATATTCAAACTCAAATTTAGCAAGTCAAGTATTTCTAAGTATCCTAAAAAGCCAGGTGATGCACTCTGCCATACGTATCGACCTCATTTGTGTAAGGTATCTTGAATTGATATTACAGCATTTAGTCGCCTCTTTTTTAAAGAAAAGTGTAAAGAAATGTCTAGAATTTAAGTTTATCTGTATTTATCTGCTAGAAGAGATTCCAGCGAGTAAAAGCAACCCAAAAATTACCGCAATTGCCAGTACAACTGCCAGCACGATCGCCAGAATCAGCCATGCTGCGATCGCCCACGCCCTTTGATGTGCTTTAAACTCAGAAATACTGCGCCACTGGCGGCTTTTCCACGCCCATTCGTTACCCTTTACCCCCAGCACAATACCCATAACCAGCCACGGCATACCCAGCGAAAATATCAATAATGTAGGATCGATCCAAGCCACCAATCCAATCCAAACCCG
>NZ_JACJUP010001340.1:0-1640 GCF_014748295.1 Planktothrix sp. FACHB-1355
TGTTATTTATCTTCTCACCTATTCAGGGCGCTTTATCCGATCGCTTCGGTCGCAAACCAGTACTGCTATTTTCCCTCTTGGGAACGGGATTAACCTATATCGGCTTGACATTTGCTCCCAGTTTACCGTGGATATTCACGGCGCAAATTCTCAACGGTCTTACTGGTGGTAGCGTTGCTGTTGTGTTTGCCTACATTGCCGATGTCAGCACTCCCGAAGAACGACCGAAAAACTTCGGTTTAGTAGGAGCTTTCCTGGCTTTAGGATGGGTGGTTGGGCCTGCTTTAGGCGGCTTGTTGGGCGCTTGGGGATTGCGTTTTCCTTTCGCAGTTGCAGCTATTATCACATTTTTGAATCTGCTGTACGGAATTATAGTTGTATCCGAATCTCACGCACCAGAACACCGCCGTCCGTTTTCTTGGACTCGCGCTAACCCAATTGGCTCTCTGTGGTTGTTGCGAAAAAATGCGATCGTCTTTGGTTTAGCAGCAGCGATGTTGTTTACCGATGTCGGTTTGCAATGTTTTGTCAGCACCTGGGTGTTATTTACTACCTACAAGTTTCAATGGGAAACCTTGCAAGCTGGACTGTCGTTGACATTATTAGGAATAATGACGGCAATTGTCCAAGGAGGTTTGATCCGACCGCTGATTTCTCGCTTCGGTTCTAGACGGATAATTATCATCGGACTGACTTTCAGCATTATTGGTTATCTCCTCTATGCTTCTGCCAATGCGGGATGGATGTTATATTGGATTATTGTACTGAATGGTTTTGATTTTACTGTTAAACCCACAGCTCAGGGATTGATTTCTGCACAAGTAAGTTCGCAAGAACAAGGCGCACTTCAAGGTGCTTTGGCTTCTCTGACAGCTTTAGCAACTATTATCGGCCCATTGTTAGCTACTAACTTGTTCGGTTATTTTACGTCCTCACGCGCCCTGATTCGTTTACCGGAAATACCATTTTTCTTGGGTGCGTTTCTGTTTGCTGTAGCATTGTCGCTAGCGATCGCTACTTTTTCTAAGGGAAAATCTCAAAATCTTCAAACTCCATAAGCAAATGCAATCATTGTGTTCCAATGCAGCCTAAACTTGTCTTTGGCAACGCCCAAATTGAAGGAGAAAATCGCTGGGGCTGGTTTATCGGACATTTTATTAACCCAGCCAATGACCCTCGTTCATCTTCTAATTTAGAGGTGAAATGGGGATCTCACAAAGCCGGAGAAGGTAGACGGGAATGGGCGATGAATGCCCAAGCCACTACCCTTTCCATTCTGGTTTCGGGACGATTTCGCCTGCAATTTCCGGATACGGAAGTGCTATTATCTCGCGAGGGCGATTATGCACTTTGGTGTCCCGGTGTACCTCATTGTTGGCTAGCTGAGGAGGAGTCTACCATTTTAACAGTTAGATGGCCTTCTTTGTCCGGTGATAGCAAAGCAGTCAGTCATTAAGTGAATGAATTTAAAAACTTTGCCACAGCTTGATTAAAAGCATCTGGTTCCACTAAAAAAGCCCAGTGATTTCCGGGAATCTTTTGCATAGAAACATTTTTCAGATAAGTTCGGAAAGGCTTGATTTGGAATTCGCTGCGGTTGAGTCCTTGTTCTGGTAAAAGTAACAGCGTTGCTACTTCCA
>NZ_JACJUP010001341.1:0-1622 GCF_014748295.1 Planktothrix sp. FACHB-1355
TAAATAAATCTTTAAATATAGCCAAAACAAAAGAAGGGTGTTTTCTTTTAACAATATCTAATAGTAAAGTGTAAATTGTTTTTTGCGATTCATTAACAAGAAGACGAGCTTTGGTATTTAACTCAACAGGCAGTTCACTTTGCGAATCATCTGGTAGCACACCCATAATTATCTCTGACTCTTTGTACCACATTACAGTCATAGCATTTTTATCTCCTCAAACATAAGGTGGGTTTCCATTAGGTAGGATTGTAACCCCTACTCAATGAAAACGCCACCTAATATATTGCGTTTATAAATTTACTCAATTAGCAAAGCAACACTCGCGAAAAGCATTAATTTTTATGCAATGATTCAATGCTTGCCGCACAATTTTGTAGTGGAGGGGTGATGCCACTATTGTAGAGATTAAATTTGGCTAGATGAAGTATGGCGCTGCGGTAGCGGATACTCGCACTGTAATCGCCTGTTACTTCAGAACGAGAAACATTACTAATTTTTTCTCGACTAATTTTCAAGTAGCCTTGTCCTGGGCCATCTTTCATCTCTACTCCTTTAGGTTGCGGCGGTTCGGGGAGTCCCCATACTTTTTCCATCGCTTCACCTGTGACGGTATTGTGATTCACTTTACCTTCAATACAGATGCTGGACTCGGTGTAAGGGTAGAAATAGTAACCGACTACACGATCGCCATCTTTACGAAACCAGAAACACGGACTTGTTTGCAATCCATCTGAAGAGGTATTTTGGCTGCAAAAGCTGTAATTACCATTTGGCAAAGTTTCAATGGTATAATGGGCAGTCGCGGCATCACCTGTTCCGCGTGCAGATAAGGCGGGTAAGGCACTACCTGCAAGTACTGCCGAGATTACAGAGGTAGCAATGATTTTTTGTCCCGTTTTCATTGAACCGCTCCTAAATAAGCAATTTTTTAAATGCTGTTTGCGAATTATTAAACAACTGCTGCGTTACTTAATTAACTAAGGTAAAAAAAAAGAGCGATCGCCAAATCGCTCAAAAGAAATACTTCCCTATCTACTAAAAATCAGATATTTACGACCAAGCTATTAGACATTTCCTCCACAAGAATCTCAAAGGGCAGTCAGGATGCCTACCCCACAAGCATTTTTGGAGAAGTCTATTGTATTTAACATTTGTGTGATGTCGCTGCTAGCAACTGATTGGCAAATTCGATATTATGACGTACCGATTCAGCCGAGATATGGAGGGCGGTAGTTTCGGAATCCGTAAGGTTGAGTTCCAAAATACTTTCTATGCCCCGGCATCCCAAACGACAGGGAACGCCAATAAAAACATCCTTCAAACCGTATTCGCCTTGCAGATATGCCGCAGCTGGTACTAACCGCGATTGATTGAATAGGATAGATTCCACCATTTCGCAGGTAGAAGAAGCTGGCGCAAAATAAGCACCGCCAGTACGCATGAGTTCTACAATTTCTCCCCCACCGTTACGAGTTCGCTCTATCAATCTGTCAATAGTTGCGGCATCTAACAGTTCTGTAATCGGAATGCCGCTGACAGTAGAATAGCGGGGTAAGGGCACCATTAACTCGCCGTGACTGCCCAGCACCATCCCTTTGACATCTACTATGGAGACACCT
>NZ_JACJUP010001342.1:0-1615 GCF_014748295.1 Planktothrix sp. FACHB-1355
GATAACCTTTCTCATTCATCACTCCATGATACTTGTCTTGAATCGGTTTGAGAGCATTAATTGTCGTTTCTGTCAATAACGGCTTGAATTGTCCCCAACCCATATCCGCACATTCCGCCGCTACTTCTTCCTTCGTTTTTCCAGAAAGAATCAAATACAAAGTCAGCAAATTGCGTGCTTCGGGTCTTTCCGGGTCATCAAAACTCAAACCGCGAACTGAGTCGGTCTTGCAGCGTTTAATCTTGTATTGGATTTCCTCTGGCGTATCCAGCAGATTAATGCGACTTTGGTCGGAAGGGTCAGATTTGGACATTTTGCGAGTTCCATCGGTCAGACTCATCACTCGCGCCCCTTCCGGTCGAGTGAGCATCTCTGGCAATTTTAGTATTTTTTTCCCGTTACCGAATTGGTGGTTAAACCGATTGGCAATATCGCGGGTGAGTTCCAGGTGTTGTTTCTGATCTTCGCCTACCGGCACTTTATCGGCTTGGTAGAGTAAGATATCCGCCGCCATCAGCACCGGGTAGTCCAACAAACCGGTGTTGACATTTTCTCCCTGCTTGACTGCTTTTTCCTTAAACTGGATCATGTCTTCCAACCAGTTAATCGGCGTAATGCAGTTGAGCAGCCATGCTAATTCGCTGTGCGCCGAGACGTGGGATTGCACGAAAATGGTGGAATGTTGCAAATCTATGCCGCAAGCTAGATACAGAGCCGCGATTTTATATGTATTTTCTGCTAATGTGGCTGGGTCGTGGGGTGCGGTAATTGCGTGCAAATCGACCACGCAGAAGTAATTGTCGTACTGGCTTTGATTTTCCACCCAGTTACGAATTGCTCCTAAGTAGTTACCCAGGTGAAGATTGCCAGTTGGTTGGACGCCAGAGAGGACGCGAGGACTCGCCATAAAGTGCAAAAGTGCTGAGTTGCTAAGTTCTGAGTGCTGAGTAAATACATCTTAGAGCCAAAGCAGAATGTTCGATCGCTCTCTCGAAAAGTTACAAAATTTAACCAAAATTCAGCTGTCTTTGTGATAAACCGGGAGTAACCTTGGGTTTAAGTATATTCTCTGTCAGTAGATCCTCGTGGTGCAGTGGGTGCCAAAGTCGCTCGCCTGTTTTGCTGTCCTAGTTTTTACTGATGTCATGGCGAGGCTTTGATGCAGTGGTGAGGATTCTCGCTGAGCGATCGTTCCACCAAAGGAGTGATAATGAAAGCTTTACTGATCTGGCCGCATTTTCCGAATTCCTTTTGGTCTTACCAAGAAACTCTCAATCTAGCTGATTTGCGCTCTACCAATCCACCTCTAGGCTTGATTACCGTAGCGGCGATGCTACCAAAAGACTGGGAAATCCGGTTTTACGATCGCAATGTCCGCCCTGAGACAGATGACGACTGGGCATGGTGCGACATTGTAATAGTATCTGCCATGATTGTGCAGAAACAGGATTTTCGATCGCTGATTCAAAAAGGTGTTGCGTTAGGCAAAAAGGTGGCCGTGGGTGGCCCATTCCCCACTTCGGTACCAGATGTGGCGTTGGAAGCGGGAGCGCACTAAGTAGTCGGACAAAAGTAATCGACACTGTATGAACTTTTGTTAAGGCACTTGCAGGAG
>NZ_JACJUP010001343.1:0-1689 GCF_014748295.1 Planktothrix sp. FACHB-1355
TTGAATCTGCGATTGCCAACCTTACCGAATCTGATAGCCCACTCCCCCCAGGATCTGTAATCACCGAGAAATATTCAACATCTGGCGTACTGTAATTTCCCGCTTTGTCTTGCGCGATCGCCCACAACTGATAGCGCCCCGGTGCTAAGTTTTTCGATTTCAAATCTACACTGAAATCAAACCTAGCTCTGTCCGAGCGATCCGCTCTTAAACTTTGTTTAACATCTCCAACGCCAAAACCTTTCCCATCCAGTGTTCCCAACCAAAAATATACATTAGCTATATCGCTAGCACCATCAGGATCGGAAACCTTCCCACCCCTGAAGCTAATCTTTTCATTTGTTGTATAAAGAGGTAAAATGCTGAAGTTCAAAGATTCAGGTGGTTTATTGGGTGGAAGATCGATCGTAAAGTGAGTAGTTTCGGTATCAGTTGCGCCGGACTTATCGTATGCGATCGCTTTAATCTGGTAATTTCCCACCTCTAACTTATTGAATGAAATATTAAAAGTTCCCCAATTGTCTCCAATTATACCGTTATCGACTATTCCGACAGTATAATTGCCCAATTTTACGTTATCTTTGTACAACTCTAAACTGATTTTGTCCAGATCGCTCTCGCCATTTTCATCGTATACCTTGGCATTCGGAAAGGTAATTGTTTGCTCGCTCGTGTAAGATGGCAATAAGTTCAATTGCAATCGTTCTGGCGGTGAGTTAATTATTGATACCGGAGGTTGGCCGACGACGGAAAATATTTGGCTCGCTTGAGCGTCAAGGCCAGAGCGATCGTATGCGATCGCCTTTAACTGATAATTTCCTTCTAGTAAATTACTCCAGGAATAATTAAAAGTTCCCCAACCGTCTGCACCATTATTATCATCCACGATATTGACAGTCTGCAGATCGAAACTAATGTTATTTTTGAATAACTCCAAAGTCACCTTTTGCAGGTCATTTTCTCCATTGTTATCGAAAACTTTAGCATCGTTAATGCTGACTGGTTGACCGATCGTGTAAGATGGTAGTAAGTTAAATTGCAGAGATTCAGGTGGTGTGTTAATTACAGGTGGTAGCACATCTGGTTTTTGGAGAACGCTAAAACTTTGAATCACCTCATTACTAACAGCATTTGTTTTATCGTAAGCAACTGCTTTTAACTGATAATTACCAACCTCTTTAGGCAAATCGTAGTTAAATGCACCCCAGTTTTGTTGCAAATCACTAAAATTAGCGATGGGATTACTTGCTGACCATTCACCATTATCCTTTTTCAGCCAAAACTGCACTTTACTTAAGTCGCTAAAACCATCGGCGTCATATACTTTAGCATCCGTAATGCTAATCTGTTCGCCAGCGTTATAGAGATTCCTGTCAATCCTGAATTGCAGTTGTTCTGGTGGTGAATTTACCCGAATATCTTTAATAAATTCGTTGCTGTGATGGCTTTCTTGTGGGTGATTGTAGCCATATTTATCGTAAGCGATCGCCTTGACTTGATAATTACCAGGTGTGGTAGGCGTCCAAAAATAGTTGAATGTCGCCCAGTCCTCATTCACCGTGAATTGAGCGATCGTATCATGTTTGATTTCAGTACCATCTTTTAACCAGTACAACTCTACTTTATCCAAATCTCCATTTTCATCAAAAACCTTAGCATCAATCAAATTAACACTCTCTCCGGGTTGAT
>NZ_JACJUP010001344.1:0-1689 GCF_014748295.1 Planktothrix sp. FACHB-1355
GCTCTCAGTCAGCGCGTCCGAAAGACAGATCGCCTCCCCATAGAGCGGCCCTTTCCCCGTTAGCACCACCGGCAACCAAAACTTACCCTGTCCGATCGCATATTCCAACTGCCCAGCCACCAGACCTTGCAAACCTTTTATATCCCCACAAGCTTGATATATTTTTTGATGGGTAAATGAAATATCCTTTGGTAGATTCAGCGTCAAAGGACATAACAGAATTTCCCTTGCATCGCCACTTTCCACCAAACTAAGATTATCGAGATATTTTGAATACAGAATATCTAACTCATCAACTCTAACCGATCGCGTCACCGCATTTCTAACCGGATAGTTTACCACCGCCGACTGGAGAGCAGCCACCATTGTAGAAATAGTTGGAGATGAAGCAACTACCTGACCAGTTGCATCCACCTCCGCCTCAACTATCAGCCAAACTTCAAGCATTACCGAAGCTAGGCAAACTGGGGCGACCTGCACCCAGCCGTTGAAAACTAGGTAGATCCAGCCTACCGCTAGCACTGCGGCTTTTCGCCGCCAGACGATAGCTCACACTTTGCAATTCTGCGTGCAGCTGTCGGTTTTCCCGTTGTAGCTGAGCCAGTTTCTCTTTTACTGGCCCTAAACGTTCGGCAAACTTCTGGCGATAGATTTGCGGTAATTCTTGCACCACTTGTTCTAACATCCGACTGCGGTCTGTCAGTTCTTGGACAGTCTGACGCAGATGATATATTTCCGCATCGCGATCGGCAATCTGCTGTTGATAAAACGCAACTTGCTGCTCGACTCCTTGCAGTTGTTCTCGCAGAGCCAGCATTTGAGATTGATTGCGCTCAGATAGTTCCGGAGCGGGAAGAAAAGTCGTATTGCCTTTGACTAAGCGGAACAGTTCCTGAGACAGCTGTTGTACCAGTTGGTCTCGCAACTGCAACTCTTCCCGCAGGTGAAATACTTCTGATTTAAGCGTTTGTTGGGTTTGGATTTCAGTTTGGCTCACAAGGGCTTACAACTCCTCTGCAACGATCTTGCCAGTCCTGGCGGCAACACGCGCCGATTGTGTTGCCAAATTAACGCCCATTCTATCATGCTTGGGAGCGAAAGGGAGAGGGAGAATGGGGCAGTCAAAAGTCAAAAGTCAAAAGTCAAAATTCCTCCCTGTCCCTTTTCCCCTAACCGCTAGCCCCTAGCCCCTAGTCCCGACGCCCTTTCTTTTGACTTTTGACTTTTGTTATGCTTCTGCGGCAACTGCTTCAGATTTGGCAGCAGGTTCTTCTTGCTTCAAAGTTAAATAGCGAATTACCTCATCGCTCAAACGCATAGCGCGTTCCATCGGAGCGACAAAAGCACCGTTGCCTTTGTAATTCATCTGGACGTAGATCCCATCCCGTTGTCTTTTAATTTCGTAAGCCATACGGTGCTTGCCGCGATTTTGGATCTCGATATCTTGGGCTCCGTTATCGCGCAGCAGAGTCTGATATTTTTCGATCGCCTGATTGACCTGTTCGTCGGTCAAATCGGGACGCAAAATATACATTGTTTCGTAAACGTTCATTGCCATTTTCTCCTTGTGGACAATTAAGGCCACTCTCTGCTAGTACGCCAACTATCCAGTTGCGATCGTCCTTTGAGAAAGGCTGGTATGAGCGAACACACCCCGCCCCGCCCTATGAAGTGCGATCGACTGCGATG
>NZ_JACJUP010001345.1:0-1682 GCF_014748295.1 Planktothrix sp. FACHB-1355
TGCAGCGTCCCAATAATCGCATTCACGGTAGGAATTAACTGTGCAATTTACACGATGCGGCAATGCTGCTGTGAGTATGCGTCGCAATCTATCGTCGGATTCTGTATGCAGTAAGTCAAATCCTGAAACTGGATATTTTAAATTGTCATTTGTCATAATCGAGCATTAAAGAAGTAGATGAAGAATGGCGATCGTTATCCTCTGAGTAATTAACAGCTTCCCAATTTCCCCAGGTTAAAGCTTTCTGGCGATTGACGTGCTGGATAAATTCTATAATTGAGCGATCGGCTTTTGTCGGAGTCTTCAAATCGAATTGAATCGTTTGAAATACTTGCGTATCTCCCTTGGCAAAGTAATTACCAACCTGCTGCGTTAACCACAGTAAACCCCGGTTTATACCCCATCCCAAACATCCCGATCGCTTGCGAGTCACCAAGATAGTTTGTCCTTCTGTTTTACCGCCTTCTATCATTCGCAAAGCAAACATAATATAGAAGTGCAAAAAATCGGGGCCAAGCGTTACAGTCCCGGTGCTGCCATACCAATAGCACATACTGTAGGTCACTTCATTCTCATATAAAGGACGAATCAAGCGAATTAACCAGGAATCATCACCTCCCCGCGTAGTGTTGCTAAAAGCGATCGCATTAGATTTCAGTTCTTGCGAATTAAATACTATTTCCAAGGGCAGATTGTGTACTGTATTGAAATGATGGGCATCGATCGCATTAATTAGCAGCACATTCGGATGGCAATTTTTAACAAACCGAGTCCCCAAAATATAATCGCATTCTACTTCTTCCAGTTCCGGCACAAACGGAAGCGAACTTGGCTTTTCTTCTCCTACCCAAACCCAAATCATGCCGTACTTTTCTTCAGTTTGCCAAGTTTTAATACATACAGGTAGCGGTTTAACAAGCGAAGGAATATCTACACAAATTCCCTTAGAATCGTATTTCCAGTTATGGAAAAAACAGCGAATTCCATCCCCATCTACCTTTCCCTCCGCCAAATGAGCGCCCATATGAGGGCAATAGGCATCGATCGCCACTACCTGACCGCTGAAACCCCGATAAATTGCCAAATTTCTACCCAAAAGCGTGACAGCTTTTACCCTGCCAACTTTTAATTCTCTCGATGACAATGCCCAGTACCATCCTTCTATAAATTGTGTCGGATTGTTAAAGGTCGAGTGTGGCTTGGCAGAAGACATTTTTTTATTTCAAATTTCAACTATCTTTATCTAAAGCTTGCTTATAGCAGCTTTGAAGAAGTAAACTCACTCTTGAGCCAACCACGCTGCATAGAGCAGAGATTGACGAATATCCTCTGCTTCTAAATCTGGATATTCTTCTAAAATTTCATTGACTGGTTTGTCATTAGCCACCAAATTCAAAATCAATGAAACTGGAATTCTCATCCCGCGAATACAAGCTTGTCCTGCCATTATTTTGGGATCGAATGTAATGCGGTCAAATCCTAACATAATTTTTCCCTCTAAATATACAATATTTTTATCTCAACCTCATCGACAAGACGTATATACAGCTTCCATTTAAAAAATTTTAATTTAAACTTATTGAATTTGCAATAAGTTTGTACAAAATTTCACAATGCCCTGCTGAGTGTATCATTTAATAACAGACTCTTGCACAAATTGTAGCGACGATTTTGCTTGCCAC
>NZ_JACJUP010001346.1:0-1681 GCF_014748295.1 Planktothrix sp. FACHB-1355
TCTTCCGATCTAATTGTAATACTGTGCAACTTGCCAGGTTATTTTTTGGTGTATATCTTCCCACTTGAGGAACGGGGAAATTTTGCCGTTCCATAGCATTTAAAAGACCTATAATTATCGGAGAAATTTCTGATGGTAAGGTTAAATTTGGCCATACGTCCTGAAATTCCAAATTTGTTATTGATATTGCGTTAGGTTCTATCAATACAGGTAAATTTGTATTGGCATTATCTACTTTTGGAATTTCTGGTATATCCGGCTCTATGATTGTTCTGGAGGAAATTGTGTTGATATCCCGTTCTATTGCTTCCTTGCTTTCTAACTTGGCAGTAATAAAATTACTAATTGATTCTTCTATAGCAGTAAACTTTTCAAAAAAAACTTCACTTTTAGGAGTTAATTCTTGAAACATTTCCTTAATTTGTTTAAAATTGTCTTTAAGTTTTCCTAAAGAACCCAGATGATTTTGATAAACAGAAATTTTATCTTTTAATTCCTGGATATCGCGCCCATATTTAAGCTGGCTTTCTTCTAGTAACTGCCGTAATTTAGTAGCTTCTTCTCTAGCGATCTCAGCTTCGGTACTGAGTCTTACTTTTTCGTCATCTCCGTAGGGTACTGGATCGATCCCATAAACGCTTACTATTTGTAAATTTCGCCATGCAGAGCTAGCCCTATTTCCAACAGCAGTCATTCCTTTGGTTAAATAAAGAATAAATGTTGAAAACGAAGCTCCGATCATAAAAGATGTGACTAAATTCAACAGGATGTTAAAATCTCTAGACTGGTTACTTTCTAAAAAAGCAAGAGCTGTCAGAAAAAGATCTGCTAGAAATACTATCCATATTGTTGAAAAATTTTTCCCTACTACAGGTAAGATAAATTTTAACTTTTCGTTTAAGATATTTGACTCATCTATCAAAACAGTTATAGGTAGAGTTGCCGTAGCAATAAAACCGAGTAAGTTGTTAGTAGGAATTCCGAAGACTTTAGCTCTGTCTGGAATGTTAAATGTTGTTTTAAAAAAGTTATCGAGAATAGCAAACTGGGCAAAACTAAAGAAAAGTAGCACCAACAATACTAAACAAAGTAGAATTATCCACAATCTGGTTTCATCCCGGTATTTCTTTTCAAGCCTTGGTATCCTAGAAACAGGTTGGCTCTCTTTACTCATAAAATATCGATGGCTACAGCTTTAGGGTAAGGTAGGAGTGGGTTTAATGTGACAATTTGTGGTGGGCTTGGTTGCTAAACTCACCCTTATTTGTCAGAATTAGTATTACACTTATTTGGTTCTGTCGGATCGACTAGATCTTGGGGAACGGCACAGTAACCAGATTGCGGGCTGGCTTGATATCCTTGGGCGTCTAGCTGAACCATGTTCTGTTCAAGCTCTCTATTGTAGTGTACTCCTCCCATCTTGTCTATATCGTTAAGCTCGCTAGCAAGGCTAGGAGAAACTTCTTTACCTGGGTAAAAGATATCGCTACTCTCTGGATTATCTTCTTCCACCGATCGCAAAACTTCAGTTAATTCTGGATTCCCCCGTAGAGCTTGTTTATAAAATCCTCCAACTCGATTCCATGTGTATGGTTTAACCCATATTTCGGGATTTTTTTCAATTAATTCAAATGGAATAGAAACAATAAAAATAATTTTTTCAAGTTCTTCAGAATAAATA
>NZ_JACJUP010001347.1:0-1673 GCF_014748295.1 Planktothrix sp. FACHB-1355
CGGTTAGAATTGTATGCAGAAAGCTATCGACAATCTCACTTTTACCCAGCTAATACTATGCTCGATCGAGAGGTCGATCGCAAACACTTTATCCAAACACAGATGCAGACGATCGAACGTTTAGCTAAACTAGGAATAATTTAATTGCTAGTAACTGGTATAGGTCAGTAAAAATCATCTTACTACCTACTACCAATTACCGATATTTGGCAATTCTTGAATTGATTAACAGCCAAAATAAACCCAACGAATTAAACTGATGAAAGTTGCACTGATAACTGGCGGTACTCGCGGCATAGGCTTAAGCATTTCTAGGCAACTAGCGAGTAAAGGTTTCAATCTCATCCTGGGATATAATTCCAACCATGATGCTGCACTTGCTGCAAAGAAAGAGTTAGAGGAATTTAACGTTAAAGTTGTACCAGTAGCAGGCAATATCAAAAAGCCCGAAACAGTTAACAACTTTTTCAAAGTGGTAGAAGAACACTTCCAGCGCCAACTAACCGCCTTTGTTCATGTAGCTGGGTACGCAATCCTCGCCAAACTTCCTGGAGGATTTACTTTTGAACAGTATGAAGACGCTCAGGAAATTTATCCTAAAACCTTTCTTCGGTGCATGGAAAAAGCTTTGAATTACATGACTGACGGACAAGGACGAGTAGTAGCCATTTCTTCTCATGGCGTCTACAATCCAAGTAAAGTATATGCCATGTCTGCACCTGCGAAAGCCGCAATGGAAGTACTGGCAAAGCACTATGCTCTCTCAGTAGCTCCGCGAGGAATTACTGTTAATATTGTTACTCCAGGTTACATTAAAACTCAGGCATGGGAAGGATATTTAGCATCAGTTCCTTATATTGAAGACCTACCACCAAAAGCTACTCCTATGGGAAGATGGGGTCAGCCTGATGATGTGGCGACTTTGGTGGCTTTTTTGTGTTCGCAAGAGAGCGGATTTATCACAGGTCAAAACATTTATGTTGATGGTGGAATCGGACTTTCCTTGTTTTGGAACATTCATCAACTCAGTGAAAATCTCAACCTAGAATAATCATTATATTGTTACGCTGTCTGGCGCGGTTAAATTAAGTAGGATGGTTAAACAATTAGGATTTAAATCATGAATGAAAAACTAAGCGTTCGCAATCCTCGCACCGGAAAAATTGACTGCTGGATTTCACCGCCAACACCAGACCAAATCGCCGACAAATGCGCCCAAATGCGCGAAGCACAAATTCCGTGGCAGCAGGCGGGTGTAGAGCGGCGAATTGAGGCAATGCAGCAGTGGAAACAAGCCATTTTGTCCCAAAAAGAGCAATTAACAGAAGCTTTAGTAAACGACACGGGAAGATTGTCTGAATCTGTAGTAGAAATCAACTCGCTTATTTCCACGATCGATCGCTGGTGTCGGGTAGCGCCAGAATTATTGTTAGAGGATGAAAAAGCAACCGCAATTCCATTTATCCGAGTGCAAAGTCAACAGGTTGCCTATCAATTAGTTGGCGTCATCAGTCCTTGGAATTTTCCTCTCTTGCTTTCCACAATTGATACCATACCCGCATTGCTGGCAGGTTGTGCCGTCATAGTAAAACCGAGCGAAATTGCTCCCAGGTTTATTAAACCTTTGTTAGAAACTATTGCATCTGTATCACACTTGCGCGATGTTTTAACTT
>NZ_JACJUP010001348.1:0-1671 GCF_014748295.1 Planktothrix sp. FACHB-1355
GATTAACGGCTGCATAATGCGCTGGGATACCCAATAGCTCAATCCACCGGCGGCGGTGGCTCCGGCGATGAATGACCAAAAGCTGCTGCGACTCCAGGCGTTTTCAAATCCTTGCACTAGCTGAGTACGCGCATAGCGTAAATAAAACCCTCTGCCTTCCAGTTCTTGCAGGTGGAGGACAAATAAACGGGGTGAAGAGACTTTGCCAATAATGAAAAAGCTGCCTATTCCTACTACGATCGCTAGCAGGTGGGAAAGAAATAAGCGCGTTCCCAGATTGAGCTTTGGCATAAAGATTTAATTACTCACGGCGTCTTCAAATTTGTAGCCAATGCCGATAACTGTTTTGATAAAAATGGGATTAGCCGGATCGGGTTCAATTTTTTTTCGCAGTCTGGCTACATGAGTATCGACTACCCGTTCGTCACCAAAAAAGTCGTCTCCCCAAAGTTTATCGATTAATTGGGTGCGATTCCAAGCGCGATTCGGATGACTGATAAAAGTAGTTAAAAGGTTAAATTCCAATGTGGTTAAGTCGAGTTCTTCAGATCGATCGACATTCATATGGCGGTAGGCGGTACGACGATCGACATCAACGGTAAAATGTTGGGTGCGATAAACCAAGTTTTCTGCACTGTGACGAAGACTGCGCCGCAATAAAGCACGCACTCTGGCTACCAGTTCTCTGGGACTGAAAGGTTTGACTAAGTAGTCATCGGCACCAGTAGACAAACCGATGACGCGATCGATTTCCTCGCCTTTAGCCGTCAGCATCAAAATATAGGGGTCTTTGGGGCCGGGTTTTTGGCGAATGCGGGCGCATACTTCCAATCCATCCAAACCGGGAAGCATCAGGTCGAGTACAATTACATCGGGTTGCAGTTTGGGAAACATTTGCAATGCTGTCAGTCCATCGCGGCATTGCTGGCAAGAAAATCCCTCTGCTTCCAAAGTCAATTGGATGAGTTTGGCGATTTCCGGTTCGTCTTCAACAATTAAAATATCCATCAGAGAAAGTCAAAAGTTAAAAGTTAAAAGTCAAAAGTTAAATTTCAGCAAAGTTTAAGATTTGTCACGTAAGGTTTATTCTATTGTCATGGAAATGACAAATGGCTGTGTAAGTCTTAAATTAAGATTTACGAGTCGATCTGTCAGGCATTCACAAGCGATCGCTGTTCTTTATACTTAATCAAAACACCGTTATGAGAATTTATCAAGCACGTTTGCGTCAGCTACATCGTATCTTTGCCCCCATCATGATTTTACCGATCCTGCTGACGTTGATTACCGGATCGCTTTATCAGATTGCAGATATGACAGACAAAGCGGGCGATTTTGATTGGTTGCTAGATTGGCACAAGGGTGAATTTGGCCCCTTGAATTTAGAAGCTATCTACCCTTTCCTCAACGCTTTGGGTTTGCTAACTCTCGCTATCACCGGTATTATGTTGTGGTTCCGGACGCGACCCAAGTCTAGAAACCGCTCTGAGGAAATTTGAAGGCTGTGCAACTCAGAAAGATACTTATTCTTTGTGGAAGTACGGTAACTATCCTAGCTGGTGGTGGCTACTGGTACGTGTTTATTGCGGGTGTACCTCAGTTAGACCCGCCGCAAGTGGAAAGAAATACCGGGCTGACTTTTCAGCTCCAGACGTACAATAGCGCGGCGAT
>NZ_JACJUP010001349.1:0-1666 GCF_014748295.1 Planktothrix sp. FACHB-1355
ATCGTGACTGATAGACACGCAACCGTCACATTGACATTTATCGTCCCCAACGGCTCAACTATACCGATCGAATTTGTCATCGATACAGGATTTACTGGACATCTTTGCTTGCCCCCAGAAGCGGTTTCATTATTGAGGTTCCCTTTCATATACGATCTCCCCGCAAACTTAGCAGACAACAGCGAGGTTTTATTGCCAGTCCATGAAGCAGTTGTGATATGGAATGGAGAAGAAAGAGAAGTTCGGGTACTTGCGACAGGGCGAAGACCTTTACTGGGAACTGCGTTGCTAGAGGAACATGAACTTGTAGTACAGTTCACTGAAGGCGGTCTGGTAACAATTGAAGAGTTGTAATAGCCATTAGTGCGATCTCCCTTCCTTTTAGCTTAGTTTAAACCAAGGAAACCCAACATCTATTTCCAATCACAATCTTATCTATTTCCAGCATAACAATGTGATGATTGGAAGGAGAGCGATCGCACCCCTACCCAAAAAAAAGAGCGATCGCTTATTGATTTAGAGTAATTCTATATTCTCCTCAATGAGGAGAAAGTTACGTCCTTTGTTTAAATAATGAACTCAATAAACTTCGTCATGGCTACCAATATCAATTAAAAGGATTTCTTCAACATCTGAATCTGAATATTTCTTGAAATTGAATACTATTCGACAGTCGTACTCTACAGTACAAGCCCATGCACCAGATAGCTTACCTTTCAGCTTATGAGTCTTAAGTGACGGATGAAATGGATCGTTTACTAATAGTTCTAATCGCGCAGCTATTTTTTCCTCCATTTCAGGTTGTTGGCGAATTAACGATTTGAAACCTCGTTTGAAAGAAGACGTTAAGACAAGAGTTCTCATCGTTTTAATTCCGCCATTATATCATTTACTGTGCCTCGGAATACTTGTCCATTCAAATACTCTTCTTCAGCACTAACAATATTGAGAGCGATCTCATCTCTCCGTTTTTCCTTTAGTCGTTGCCCGATCAAATCGATTAGAACCATCTGTTCTTCATCCGACATTTCTTCCACTAATTCCAAAACGGCATCAAAGCTATAGGTTTTCATTGTCAGACTCCAGAAACTCTGCATAATTATAGCTTACCTGAGAGCGAGCTAGCCACCAGTGTTTTAAGCAATACAAAAAAAGTGCGATCGCTTGCTTGAATTTTAAGACAGTCGCTACGAAACTCATAAGGTACGCAATATCCACTCTGGTTAGCCGTTAGATATGATAAAATAGTTCGTAAAAATCACTGTCGCGATCGGAACTTACCTTATGCAAACAATCCTTCTCAGCCGTGAAGAAGTGGCGAAACGTGCAAAACAATTGTACGAAAATAGCATCCGTCAACAAGTGGAAGTGGATGAGAACATCGGCAAAATGGTCATCATCGACTTTGAATCAGGAGACTACGAAGTAGATGAAACTGGCTTAAAAGCAGCACGCAAACTTAGCAAAAAACATCCAAATGCTCGTCTTTTTGGCATTCGCATTGGATACAATGTAGCTGTATCATTCGGTGGTGTTATGGAGCGTGTTTACAAGTGATTTCTGGCATCGTGACTGATAGACACGCAACCGTCACATTGACATTTATCGTCCCCAACGGCTCAACTATACCGATCGAATTTGTCATCGATACAGGATTTACTGGACA
>NZ_JACJUP010000135.1:0-9399 GCF_014748295.1 Planktothrix sp. FACHB-1355
CACCCAGACGAGAAGGCGAGGAAGCCAGACAATTTCTAAGTGAAGCTGGTTTTCCCTTGTTCAAAGGTCAAATCAGAGAAGCTGTAGCATTCCAAAAAGCTGGCAATGATGGTGTTTTGGTGCATCAAGTAAACGATCGGCGTGCCAAAATAGCATGGAGCGATTATCAAGCAATTGGTAAGGAAATTTTCAGTGGCAAATAAACCAAACCGCTTTCACGGCTTAATGCAAACCATACGGCAGGAAAGTTCGCCGCTACCCGATGCTCAAGTAGAACAACTGCCAACAGCTAACAATACTTTATCGGGTGTAGTATCAGTTCCGCCAAACAAAATCTACCCCGATCCCGATCAGCCTCGCCGCTATTTTGATGAGATGGAACTCAACAAAATGGCAGCATCAATGCGAGAAATTGGCGTAATTGACCCGCTGACGGTGCGCCCCAAACCCAATAGCGATGGTGAATACGATCTGCTAGCAGGAGAGAAGCGCTGGCGAAGTGCAATCATGGCAGGATTGGAGATGGTGCCAGTTTGTATTTTTGATGTGGATGACAATACGGCTCTTGATATCAAGGCGATCAGTAACCTCCAGCGCTCAGACTTGAATGCTTGGGAGGAAACCCAAGCCATCATGGGAATGCTGATGCGAAATTTGGAGAGTTCCCAAGAGGAAGTTGTTAGCTTGCTAAACCTTGCTGCTAATCAGAAACGCGGAATTACGGACAACGTTGTCCGTAATTCAGATTGGCAGGTGGTTGAGGATGTCTTTAACTTAGTTGGCAGGCTGACTCCAGAAAGTTTTCGCAAGCATCGAGTGCCCTTACTCAAACTCCCCAGATCGATCGAGCAGGTGTTGCGTCAAGGAAAATTGCAATACACTAAGGTTAACGAAATTCTCAAACTCAAATCCCTTTCGCAGCAGGAGGCACTTTTAAATGAAGCGATTGAAGCTAACTTATCAGTAGAAGAAATTCGTCAGCGAGTCAGAGAAATGCGCCCTGCCAAAGGAGGGAAGGAGCAATCGCCCAATTTATCGGAGCGCTTGACGAGCGTCACTCGCGCTATCAAGCAAGCGAAGGTTTGGCACGATCCGAAGAAACAAAAGAGGCTAGAAAAGTTGCTTGGTGAATTGGAAAATTTGTTGCAATGATTGCAATGAGTTAACAGCCAAAGAGAAAATAGCTACTATGAAGCAATGGACTCTTTCGCACAAAATCAACCCCAACTTGCTTTTTCTGAAGCACATGCAGGAGAAGACCCACGTTTCATCTTTCGGCGAATGTTGATATTAGCGAGCGAAGATGTAGGACTAGCTGACCCCAATGCGGTAGTAGTAGTGAATGCTTGTGCAGAAGCATTTGATAGAGTAGGAATGCCAGAAGGACGCTATCATTTAGCACAAGCTACCTTATATTTAGCAAATACCGCCAAATCAAATAGCGTGATGGGATTTTTCGATGCTTTATCTGTAGTGGAAAAAGAGAAAGAAGCAGAAGTACCACCACACTTGAAAGATGCTAATCGCGATAACAAAGGATTCGGTCATGGTGTTGGTTATATATATCCTCACGCTTATCGCGAGCATTGGGTAGCTCAACAATATTTACCTGCTAGTTTGCAGGGACAGGTATTTTATCAGCCATCTCAACAAGGATTTGAAGGTGGAATTGCTTCAAGTGTTGCGCGTCGTCGAGAAGCACAGTTAACTGCTTCAGTAGAAGGTGTGGGGATAGCGCCAACAGAAGTGTTGACTTATGGAACAACTGATAGAGCAACCGAACGATGGTTGCAGCGTACTTTGTCTCAAGTGGGAGAACAATTGGGAAGAATAAGCGATCGGATTTTTAGTTTAACTCAAATCCAGCGACATCATGTAATACTTGACTTGAATGCAGGTAGCGGTTTACTTACTTGGGAAGCCGTCCGTCAAGTACCAGAAGGTGGCGTTTATGCTTGCGTTCGTAATTCACAAGAAGCATCAGCGTTAGAAGAACAAGCAGCTGCGCTACCAGAATTAAGGCGTCCGTTCGTGGTAGCATCGACTTTAGCAGAATTACCAAATGTTTTAGCAGCTTCTGCTGCTGATGTACGATTTGATTACATTATCGGACGCAACTTACTAACGCAAGAACCAGATAAAAATATTGCCGTACAGAAATTAGCTAAATTAATACCAAAGTCAGGTGTTCTAGTATTAGCGGAAAGCGTACCGCGTCATACACAACGTATTTATCGTTGGCTAGAAGACAAACAAATTGATGCTGATTTGTACGAAAGGTTGGTGATGGCGGAAGAAGCAATTTATGCAGACTCTTCAGATACAATGGTAAATTGGGACGTGGTAGATTTGCAGAAAGCTTTTTTGTCTGTTGGTTTAAGTGTGCAAATTTTTCCAGAACGTTTTCATTAATAAATGGCAGGGAACATATCAAAATTGATGCTGGTAATTATCAAAGAGGTAAATTAAAAGGCAGAAAACCTACATCAGCACAGTTATGTAAACATCGTGACGGTAACTACTACATCCACATTCAAATTAAAGACTCAGCACCAACGCCAATCAAATCTAATAATGTGATTGGTGTTGATTTTGGTCGTCGTGACATTGCTGTAACTAGCAATGGTGATAAGTGGGATGGGAAGCAAATCAACGATGTTAGAGACAAATTTTCCAGAGTGAGGGCATCTCTCCAGAAAAAAGCTACGAAAGGCACAAGGTCTACTCGCCGCAGGGCAAGGCAGATTTTGAAACGGTTGTCGGGCAAGGAGAGAAGATTTCAACAATGGCTAAACCACAACATTAGCAAGTCCATTATTCAGTCCGCATTAAAAAATCATGCGGTAGTGGCAATTGAAGACTTAACGGGTATTCGTGAAAGAACTCTTCAATTGCCAAGAAGTAAGACAGAGCGTAGACGTTCTAACTCTTGGTCTTTCTATCAATTGCGTTCTTTTTTGGAATATAAAGGCATTCAATTTGGAGTAGAAGTAATTGCTGTTCCTCCAGCTTGGACAAGTCAAACTTGCCATCAATGCCTACATATTGGATTGCGTTCTGACAAGCGCTTCAAATGTATTAATGAGGCTTGCTCTTGGAGTGGTGACGCTGATTTTAATGGTAGTAAAAATATTGCTGCTATTGGGGTGAATCTTGTAAACTCGCCCAGAGGCTCGAACTGTTTATGCTGTGTACTCAGTGTAGATAGTTCAGGGCTACTAAAAGCCCACACTGTACCCGATCGAGGGTCAGTGTGGGTAGTTTACTTCTAATTCTCTTCGTCCCACTTTAGCAATGCGTTTAGCTCAAACTCTATCTCAAAAAGAACTTGAAAAAATTCAAGAGTTGTTCAATCGCCACTTACTTCATCAAACATTACCTTGGTCAACAACTGTTGTTTTTGTTAGATAGTGTGTTATTGAATGAATCGATCCAACTGTCGATCTTCCCAAGATGTTGGGTCTTCCAAAGGCTCTAAGTGGGTGAAGATATAAGTTCCAGGGAGCGCTCGCACAATTGCCAGTTCGATCTCTTCACAGAGATCGTGTCCCTGCTTGACTGTCCAGGCTCCGGGGACTAACACATGCAAGGAGACAAAGCGACGTGACCCTGCTACCCTTGTTCTCAAAGCATGAAACTGAACGCCCTGAGAATCATAACGGGTCAAAATATCCGTGATAACTCCACGTTCTGGAATCGGCATCGCGGTATCCAGTAGCCCCAAAGCTGTCTCACGTAACAATTTCACTCCAGTCCAGACAATATTAGCAGCCACAATGAACGCAATAATGGGGTCGAGAATCAGCCAATGTGTAATTGGCACCAAAATTAATCCCACTATCACCCCTACTGAAGTCCATACATCTGTGAGGAGATGATGGGCATCTGCCCGCAACGTAATCGAACGCAAACGCTTACCCGCTCTTAGCATTGCCAGGGCTAGAGCACCATTGACGGCAGTGGCAACGAGAGATAGCCCTAATCCAATGCTCAATTGCTCTAGGGGCAGTGGATGTAGCAACCGTTCCCAAGCGGCAGCAGCAATACTTGCTGCTGCCACCAAAATCAATGCCCCTTCTACTCCACTAGAAAAATATTCAGCTTTGTAGTGTCCGAAGGAATGTTCTTCATCGGGCGGCTTAGCGGCATAAGTAACAGCCCAGGTTGCGACCACTGCTGCCACCAAGTTCACGACAGACTCAGCGGCATCTGACAGTAGACCAACCGAGCCAGTCAGAAAGTAGGCTCCTGCTTTGAGCGCGATCGTCAGCAGTGCAGCCCCGATGGAAAGAATCGTATAGAATCGAGCAGATTTGCTTTTCATCGAAAGTTTTTGCCTGACTTAACTAGCATAATAGTATTTTGGTGACTGCAATTTTTTGACTATCTAAGGTCTGTGACGGATTATGGAAAAATCAACCAATTCCTGTAGCCCTGAGTGCTGGGCTTAAAATTACCGCTTCAATAGAGACCAAAGATGGCTACTTTCAAGAATTAAAGTAACTGCCCATACCAAAATACTGATTCCAACCGCAGCCGCAGAAATGTCTTTAATTGTACGAATTCGTTCATCCTGGCGTTCCTGCCAAAAGTCACACAAAGCCTCGAGCGCGCTATTAAATAATTCAGCGACCAGCATCAGCCCCGTTGCGAAAAAAATTAAAGTCAGATCGACCCACTGTCGAAAACTAAAAGAAATGACCAGGATTAATACCGACAGAACGACTTTGTAAGCAACACTAAATTCAGTGGCTACAGCAATTCGTAGCCTTGATAGGACGACTTTGATTTTGCGGATGGGATGATAACCTGATTTACGAAATTTGCTTGACATAGATTTATAAACGGTGGTTAATCTCTAAAGACGAGTGAGATAGCAGTGGCAATCTGGCTTGGCAATTAATGTTTCCACCAAAGCATTTAACGTCACTGCGGCTAGAAGTCCTCCACCGAGACTACCCTCAATCGTGATGTAAGGAATTTGTGTTGTCATCAATTGCCGTTTGGCTGCCGGAGCATGACTAAAACCGATCGGCATTCCAATCACGAGGGCAGGTTGGATTTGTTGTTGCTCAATTAGCTTGCAAGCAGTAAGCAAGACGGAAGGGGCATACCCGATCGCCAGCACACATCCCTTCTGCATCTGTTGTAACCGCTGCTGCCAGCGATCGTGATTCCAAAAAGCTTGCTCGGCTTCACTGACTCCAGTAATGTGAGGGTCATCAATCAGCGTTTCCACCGCACATCCTAAATGAGCTAACCGAGGGAGATCGAGAGCAGCAGCGACAACCGGAACATCTGTTATGACTGAACACCCTGCTTTCAACGCATCCCGTGCAGAAGCGATCGCATTTGGGCTTAACCGAACCGAGTTCACCAAACTGACATCGCCACACGCCAGCACTAATTGATGCAGCAAATGGACGGCGATCTCAGAGTAAGCAGACAAATCAGGCAGCAGGTGTTGTAGGGATTCGTGAAACGCTTCTGGGTGGGTAGTTGTTTCGGCATCCAAATCGAGCCAAAGTTGGTCTAGCTTTCCCAACCCTTCCCGAGCATCCACGTCCAATTGCTTCAGTTGTGCCAGAGCTTCGGCTTGGGTGATTTGGCAGTCTAGATCGCGCCCCAACAATCCCTCCAAAGCCGATGCCGTTTGGCGGAGTCGGGTAATTTGTTGAATCACACAGCGATATTGCTGCTGCAACTGAGCTATTAATGTGGGATCTACTGTCTCTTCTGTTTGGCTGTCTAATAGTTGTCGAATGTGGGACAACTGAAACCCCTGCTGCTTCAGCGCGATCACCCGCCGTAATCGTTGCACATCCTGCTGAGTGTAAAGGCGGTAGTTGCCTTCTGAACGTTGCACGGGAGGAAGCAACCCAAGCGTGTGATAGTGCCGCACCATCCGAGGGGTAACGCCACCTCCCACCGCATCGGTCAATTCTTTGATCGTTAAGTGTTCGGTCTTCATCCTTTCAATTTACGCAAAACCTTGACATTGACACTAATGTTAAGGTTTAGGCTGAGAGGGTATTGAGCTAACGTTGAAAAACATGGTTGCGGCTACCCCTTCTACTTCTCGCTTCTCAACCCTCCTCAAAGAACATCCCGATGCAGTGGCGGCGATCGCCTGTGGAGTTCTGGTTTTCCTGGGCTGGCAGATGCTCAATTTCGGCTGGCTCGGAGTGGCTCTGTTTGTTCTGACGGCTGCTTATGCGATCGGTGGATTCGAGAGTGCGCGGGAAGGTTTGACAACCCTATTGAAGGAAAAAGAACTTGATGTAGACCTGCTGATGATTGTGGCAGCACTGGGAGCCGCAGCTTTAGGTCTGTGGCGGCGAGAGTATTATCTGATTGTCGATGGGGCAGTTCTAATTCTAATTTTTGCCATCAGTGGGGCGTTAGAAGGGTATGCTATGCAGCGGACGGAGCGCAGTATTCAGGGGTTGATGAGCTTAACCGCTGATACAGCGCGAGTGGTGCGGAACGGGCAGGAACGAACTATCCCAGTTTCAGAACTCAAGATTGGCGATCGAGTTCTGGTGAAACCGGGAGAATTAGTACCGACAGATGGTTTGGTCATAGAAGGATTTAGCACTCTCAACCAGGCTTCGATTACGGCTGAATCGATTCCAGTTGAAAAGACAGTTGGAGATGAGGTGTTTGCAGGCACGATTAATGGCAATGGGGCACTGCGGCTCAAAATCCACCAACCGCCTGAAAGTAGCTTGATTCAGCGCGTGATTCGTCTCGTTCAGCAAGCGCAAACGGAAGCGCCTCCCTCTCAACAGTTTATTGAACGATTTGAGTGCGGCTACGCCAAGGTGATCTACCACTGGGAGGCTGAAGGAAAAACGATCGTTTGGGTTGCCTATGCTGGAGAGATCTTGGGCATCATTGCGGTTGCAGATACAGTACGACCAGCGGCTGCAAAAGCGATCGCTCGATTGAAACGGTTGGGTATTGAGCAGATTGTAATGCTGACTGGGGATAACTCGCGCACGGCTCACAGTATTGCTCAGCAGGTGGGAGTCGATCGGGTCTATGCAGAGCTTTTGCCTGAAGATAAAGTGGATGTGATTCGCCAACTTCAGAAGCAATATCAGTCAGTGGCAATGGTGGGTGATGGGATCAATGATGCCCCTGCCTTAGCTCAAGCATCCGTTGGCATTGCGATGGGAACCGCAGGCAGTGACGTGGCGCTGGAGACGGCAGATATTGTCTTGATGGCGGATCGATTGGAGCGATTAGAACAGGCGATTTGTTTGGGGCGTCGCGCTCAAGGGGTAGTTAAACAAAATATTGTGTTTGCCCTCAGTTTCGTGGTGATTTTGTTGATTGCAAACTTTGCAGGTAATATCACCTTGCCGTTTGGTGTTTTGGGGCATGAAGGATCGACGGCGATCGTAACGTTGAGCGGATTGCGATTACTCAGGACTGGTTAGGATTTGGGAAATCCGATCGTCATGCTTTAGATATCAACCAGCTTTGTTACATCAAGTGCTTCAAAAACCTACTTATAGCTGAAGTTGTAGAAGCAGCCTTGTCTTTTCTAAATGCCACAATTTTAATTGTGACGCGAATGAGTAACCAACCGATCGCTTATCCATCCCAGGAGGAATTATGAAAGTTTTTCACCCCACATTTCACTCACAGGCAATTTTGCGCGAGGGCTTCAAGGACGCTGAAAACACCTATGAAACAGGTCAAATGTTCAAAGGTGTATGGGTGTTAGCCGATGCTCCCCTCGGTAATAATGGAAGTGCTGATGGCGACGTAGTTCTTTGCCTGGAAATTCCTGGCAGGCTCTTCGAGGACTACGAATGGGTTGAAGAAGATCTTGAGTGCAGAATGTATCGAGAATCATTCATTCCGGCAGCAGAACTAAACCGCTATCCTATCCAAGTCTGGAATGAGCAAGAGTAGCGATCGCTTGATAAACATCACGAGTGGAATTACTGCCAACGAAAGTTGTAAACTTCACACTACCTGACTGAAAACCAGCAACCATCCTGTACTTTGCTTTCCAAAAAACTCGATCGCCAAATAACCATATTACACAGTAGAACTTTGAAGAAGTGAGGTACAGCAGAGATGTCGCAAGTAGTAAAAAATTGAGATTTATAGAGATTAACTACAAAAACATCAGAACCTGTCTCATAGCACGAGTAGGCGATCGCATTGGTAAGGGGATTCGGGTTGCGCCTAGAGATGCCTTGGTCGCGGATTCAACCGATGCTGCTAATCGGGGTGCTGCTTATGGTCTACGCCAATCTCTCGATACGATCGGTGCTTTTTTAGGCCCTTTATTGGCATTTGGATTTCTGAGTGCAGGGCAAAGTTTTCGGTTCATCTTTACCGTCGCATTGGTTCCTGGAATCTTAGCTGTATTCTGTCTTGCTGTAGGGATACGTGAGCCTCGACAGCCTTACCATACTTTGAGCCGTCCAAATCCACTCAATTTTCAAGCCTTGAAGAGTCTGGGTATCGCCTATTGGGGATTAGCGATCGCTGCATTGCTATTCAACTTGGGTAACTCTAGTGAAGCGTTTCTGCAACTGAAGGCCAAACAAGTCATGATTCCCGACACTCACATTCCGCTTGTTTTGGTGGTAATGAATCTTAGCTATGCTTTGAGTGCTTATCCAGTGGGAGCATTGAGCGATCGCGTTAACCGTAAAACGTTGCTGATTCTGGGTTGGAGCTTAAACGCTCTCATTTATCTAGGTCTGGCGTTTTCTCAAACACCCTGGCAAGTTTGGCTGTTGATTGCGAACTATGGCTTGTATATGGGGATGACTCAAGGAGTGTTGCTGGCAATGGTAGCGGAGCGAGTACCGGAGCATCTTCGAGGTACAGCATTTGGGTTTCTCAATCTACTGGTGGGATTTGCCCTATTACCTGCAAGCTTTTTGGCAGGATGGCTATGGCAAACTGTAAGTCCAGAATCGGCATTCCTGGTTGGCAGTGGTTTTGCAGCGGTAGGAATTGTTGTGATCTCCTTGCAGCAACAAACTGAGTTGGAAATTTGATATTTAATTTAGATTCATATATTTCCATCACTTATCTTACGGGTTTTTCCCAAATTTCCTATGCGATCGCGTTCGATTGGAAACGTCGTTGGAAAGCCTTGCGCTTTCTTACTAATTGTCGGATTTTGAAATGCGACAATTAATAAGAAAACGATCGCATCTCCTTAAAACCTGTCGAATTTTAAAATTCGACAGTGACCGAGTGTTAAAACTGTCGTATATTAAAATTCGACAGTGCGATCTAACTTATGCCGAAACAGAAAATTGTCATTGGAATTTTAGCGAATGCAGGTGGAGTAGGCAAAACAACCCTAGCCGTCCATCTAGCTTACGAGATATGCAAGCGAGGTCAGACAGTAGCATTAAT
>NZ_JACJUP010001350.1:0-1594 GCF_014748295.1 Planktothrix sp. FACHB-1355
AGCAGCCCAACCTTCTCACGATTGGGCTGCTCGCGATCCCTACACCGATTTTAGCGTCAATGCTAATGGCACTCTTGTATTACTAGAAAGTACCCGTCAAATTTGCCCGGATGCAGTATTTATTTTTTGTTCCACTAACAAAGTATACGGAGATTCGCCAAACTATTTGCCGTTGATTGAAAAAGAATTGCGTTGGGAAATTGAAGAAACCCACCCTTACAACAAGGGGATTGATGAAAACATGAGTATCGACCAATGCAAACACTCTTTGTTTGGGGCTTCTAAAGTTGCTGCCGATGTATTAGTTCAGGAATACGGTCGTTATTTTAGCATGAAAACAGCTAGTTTTAGAGGCGGCTGTTTAACCGGGCCAAGTCACTCTGGTGCTGAGTTACATGGGTTCCTTTCATATTTAATGAAATGCACTATGACCGGAACAGCTTACAAAGTTTTCGGTTATAAAGGCAAGCAGGTTCGCGATAATATTCACAGCTACGATTTGGTCAACGCTTTCTATCATTTTTACCAAAATCCCCGCGTAGCCGAGGTATACAACATTGGTGGAGGTAGGTTTAGTAATTGTTCTATGTTAGAAGCAATTCAAGAGTGCGAAGCAATTACCGAAAAGAAGCTGAACTGGGTATATGAAGAATCAAACCGAATTGGCGACCATATCTGGTGGATAAGCGATATTGATAAATTCAAAAGTCACTACCCAGAATGGAATCTAACCTATGGAATTACAGAAATTTTGAAAGAGATATTTAACCAGAATGTCAGTCGATGGGTTTAGCAGTCGATCGAGTTAACGATCTTAGAATTGACAATCATTGTTGTTTGGGGTATTTACAGCGATGTTATCAAAGCTACTTCGGAATCGCATATTGAAATTTATTATCGCAGGTGGCGTAGCAGCAACATTCAATTTGTTGCTGATGAATTGCTTGATCGAGTTCATGGGATTTGACACACCTATTTTACGAAATGTAGCGAATGTACTGTCGATCGAGATGTCATTGCTGTTTAGTTTCTTCTTATACCGAATTTTGGTTTGGCCAGGGGGGAATTGGACAGTTAGAGAAGTGTGGTTGCGGCAACTCCCTCTTTACCATATGTCTGCCGGATCTGCTATAATAGCTCGGATTTTTATTGTATTTCCTATTTTGGATTCGCTCTTAATCGATTATAGAATAAATACTTTAGTGGGTGTATTGATAAATGCTTCGCTCAACTACTTGATTAGCGACAAACTGGTATTTAAGAGTCAAGTTAAAGACTCAAAATACCAGAATAAGGCAGAAACGGAGTCCGAACTATATTACCCAGAAGGTTTAGCTCCTGCATTGGAAAATAGCTCTAATTTACCAATGTACAGTGGCAGAGATAAAGGAGCTTCACTATCTACTAAAAATGGTAAAGTCGATGTTTTATCAGTGGTAATTCCCGCTTACAACGAAGAAGGATCTATTGTATATACGGTGGAATCCATCGCTCAGATGTTAGAAGAAAAAAATATTCCTTACGAAATTTTAGTTGTCAACGATAACAGTAGAGATCGCACCGAAGAATTATTGCAGCACCTCAGTTCCCAAAA
>NZ_JACJUP010001351.1:0-1640 GCF_014748295.1 Planktothrix sp. FACHB-1355
TGGATGTGCCTACTATTAGTTCTAGTGACAGCGATCGACTGATGTAAAGCGATCGCAGCTGCACAACCTCTCCTGAAGGCTAACCGTCCCCCCAAGGTACGGGAAACCCCCCTTCAAGAGAAGGCACTCTTGCGATCGATATAGAGATTTGGCAATTAAACTCAAAAAGCCGTCAGGACGGGTACGAGAGGACTAACTAAAACGATCGATTAATGATTAATAAATCTTATCTAATATTTCCAGCTTAATTTAGGCTATATTTATTATCATTATTCATTTGCAGCCTAATTACACCTCCTATTAAACATAAAATATATATATATATATATATAAAGTATTGATCGGAAAAGTAAACTCTGCAATATTGATTGGATACACATTAAGAGAAGCAAAATGCTTACAACATCTTTAACAATTCTTAAATTTAAACGAGCAGGGTAAAGTCTTTCCTACTCTTAGAAAATCTGCTTCAGATTATCAAGAATATACAGGGATGCCCCTACCAATAAGCCAGGACTTAAGTTCCCTGTGAGTCTGATTGATTATCATGTAAATAAACGATACTAAAAAAACACAACCATACTCAAAAACTAATGATGTTTTACACAAAGACTTGGCAAAGCATATTAATTATTACAGGTATGGCAGTTTGTGCCTCCTCCATCTATACCTGTAATGTTCAGGCTCAATCTTTGATTGAGAAAGAGAATCTATTAATAGCCCAAAATCTAGGGGGAATAGCCCGAAAAATACCCCTAGAAGAAATAGCACTTCCAGCGATGTCTTCAGCAAAGACGGCGACAAATGCTGAATTTAACCAAGCCCTAATTGAACTGAAGTCAGATGGTTCGTTAATATACATACTCAGAGGGAAAAACCAACAAGGCTTTGAAGTTGAAGTACAAGTTACTCCCAGTGGCACTGTTATTCAAGTTGACGAGCAAATAGATTTCAGTGCAGTTCCTGAAATTGCCGTAAAAGCTTTCAAACGATGGGCACCAAATGACCAACTTATCAGCACTTGGCGGAGTACCCGTCTTGGGGAAGTTTTCTATCGATTTACCATTCAGGATTTTTGGTTAGAAATTGCTACTGATGGCAGTAAAATCATCATTTACCAAAAAAAAGTTCGGTATTAGTAAATCAAAAACCAGTTGCCCGCAGAATATAATTCTGCGGCTACACAAACCAATTCGACAAGACAAGGACTAATGGAAAATCAAGAATTTGGCTTACGTATCAACCTTACTTAATAAAGATACTCATGCAGAAATTTATCATCGGGGAATGGCAAAAAATTTTCACTGCCACATTAACGATAACAACAATTTGTTTCAGCACTAATGCTGCTTGGGCGCAATTACTCAGGGGGGCTGGTGATTCTTTTGCTGAACCTCTTTATCAGCGTTATAGCAGAGAATACGAACAACAAACAGGAGAAAAGTTCAAATACACTATTATTGGTAGTGGTGGTGGGATTCGGTTATTTATCAAAAAGTCGATCGACTTTGCCGCTAGTAGTTTAATTCCTACTCCCATTGAGCAAAATCAGATGGAAGATGGTTTGCTAATGGTGCCCACGGGTGGAGGTGCATTAGCCATTGTTTATAACCTGCAAAATGTGACAAGCGAGGTCAAAT
>NZ_JACJUP010001352.1:0-1640 GCF_014748295.1 Planktothrix sp. FACHB-1355
TTCCGTCTTGTCGTCCGCCACTAAAATTTTCCGTTTCGCTCCTTTAAAACCTATGATATTTCCTTCCTCTCCTTGGCTAGCGTTAGACCATTCGGAAACTTCTGGCAAATCTAGATCGAAGTAGAACACGCTCCCTTCACCCAAGCTGCTTTTTACTTTAATGTCCCCGCCCATCATTTGGACAAATTGGCGGCTAATTGCCAGACCCAACCCAGTTCCTTCTACTTTGCGATCGCGATCGCCTACCTGATGGAATGGCAAAAATATCTCTTCTAATTGCTCCGGTGCCATACCTATTCCGCTATCTTCAACCTGAAATCGAATTTTGGTAATTGGTGATTCGTAATTGGCCATCGCTAACGAGTCGGTATTTTCTCCATTTCCCATTACCGATAGCCCCTTCCCTATTATTCCCACTTTGAAGGTGACGCCGCCTTTTTCGGTAAATTTGACAGCATTACCGAGTAAGTTCATCAAAACTTGCCGCAAGCGTTTCTCATCTGCGCGGATACCCACCGGTAGGGGGCTAAGGGGTTCGTAAAGTAGAGAAATTCCCTTTTGTTCGGCACGAATACGGCAGATTTCGGCTATGTTTTCCAAAAATTGCGGAAAATGAAAATTACTGAAGTAGAGTTCCATTTTCCGAGCTTCGATCTTGGAGAGGTCTAAAATATCGTTGATTAGAGCCAAGAGGTGTTCGCCGCACTTAGAAATAATGTTGAGGTCGTCTTTTTGTTCATCGTTTAAGTTTTGTTCTCGCTTGAGGATTTGTGTATAACCCAAGATGCCATTAAGCGGCGTTCTGAGCTCGTGGCTCATATTAGCAAGAAATTCGCTTTTCGCAAGGCTGGCAGCTTTTGCGGCTTCTTCGGCTTTTTGGCGATCGCAAATCTCTTGTTGCAGCTGCACATTTTTTTCCTGCAACTCTAGCGTTCGCTCTTGTACTTTCACTTCCAAAGTAGCTTTGGCTGCTTCCAAATCAGCATATAGACGAGCATTTTCAATGGAAATTGCTGCTTGAGAGGATAACAGTTGCAATACATTTAAACGTTCATTTGTAAATGCACCCGCAGTTAGATTATTTTCCAAATAAACGATGCCGATAAGTTTTCCTTGATGCACAATCGTCGCACACAATATTGATTTAGGTTTTTGTTTGACTATATAGCTATCCGCCGTAAAACTTCCCGACTGACTCGCATCGCTTAGTACAACATTTTCCAGGGTTCTCGATACATAGTTAATCACAGAAATTGGTAGCCGATCGCTCGTATCTACAGGTATTGATTGGCCCAGAATGACATCATTTTTATCTACCTGTCCTTGGGCTTCTATGAGCAACTTTCCTTCTTTTTCTAAAATGAGAAATCCCGTCTGCGCCCCTGCATTTTCAATTGTCATTTTCATCAATTTAGTCAGCAATTTGCTTAAGACTATTTCGCTAGAAAGAGCTTGATATGCTTTCATCACAGTGGCTAAGTCCAGGACTTGCGAATCAGCCGCAGTCGTCGTGAAGGTTGCGGGAGTTAGATCGACATAGGAAGTTTCTCGCTTGACCATATAAAAAAGTATTTCAGGATATCTGGATTCCAAATCTTTTACTTTAGCCTTTGCTCCCCAGCGAATATAGCCATAGTAAG
>NZ_JACJUP010001353.1:0-1553 GCF_014748295.1 Planktothrix sp. FACHB-1355
GGTAAAACTGACTGTACGGCAACTAATGCTCCTGCTACGTTGACTTGGAAATCATTGATTAAACTCTCAAAGGTTTCATTCAGAACATTTACCATTTTTGGCACGGCTGCGTTGTAAACAAGGACTTCTAGATTTGCAATGTTTTTCACGGAGGCTAAGGCAGATTTTAACGAAGCTTCGTTACTTGCATCAGCGGTGAAATAATGCGCTTCATACCCTTCTCTTTGCAA
Source organism: Planktothrix sp. FACHB-1355 (assembly GCF_014748295.1). Lineage (NCBI taxonomy): Bacteria > Bacillati > Cyanobacteriota > Cyanophyceae > Oscillatoriales > Microcoleaceae > Planktothrix > Planktothrix sp. FACHB-1355. Next base: position 231 of record NZ_JACJUP010001353.1, read on the forward strand.
GCTGTTTTTAAATTCGTTTAATTTAGTTTCATTGCGAGCTAGCATGGCGATCGCATACCCTTCTTTAGCAAAGCGGCGTGCTATTGCCAGTCCATTCCCCTCACCCATACCGACAATTGCCAGTAATTTTTTCATGCCGTTACCAGCCTCAAACTAAGAACGAAGTTGTTATTACTGGCAATGTAACAGGCTAGAATAAATTAATCAAATCGATTATAAGCATACTCACTATTAATGAAATCAATAGACTTGGGGACGATCGACCTAAATTTACTGGTGGCGTTCGAGGCTTTGTTTGAGGAACGCAGCGTCACGGCTGCCGCTCGAAGGTTATATTTGGGACAGCCTGCTATGAGTGCGGCGCTGGGAAGGTTGCGATCGCTATTTAAGGATGAGCTATTTATCCGCATTGGCGCGAAAATGGAACCTACAAGCAAATGTAAGGCTTTGGCTCCCGGTATTTTGCTAGCATTGCAACAAATTCGCCAAACTATCGAATTTAATCGGAGTTTTAATCCGGCTTCTTCTCAACGCAGTTTTGCGATCGGCAGTTCGGACTCGGTGAGCTATGTACTAATGCCAAAGCTATGGGAAATTTGTCAACAAACAGCACCAGGAATCAACTTGCGACTGATGGCATTTGAGAAAGATAATGTTAAAGAAATGCTAGAACAGGGGATTATTGATGTCGCGTTAGGAGTGTTTCCCAATCCACCTCAGCAAACATCGATCGAACCTTTGTTTCAAGAGCGATTCATCGGAATTGCCCGCCAAGGACATCCGGCATTAATAGATGGTTCTATATCAAGAGAAACCTTTGTCAGTTTGCCTCATGCGTTGTTCACAATGCGACGGGATGCAACGGGAGAAATCGATAAGTTATTAGCTCGTTACCATCTCCAAAGGCGCGTGGCGTTGACAATTTCCCATGCTTTAGCGATACCAGAGATTGTATCAAAAAGCAATCTAGTTGCAGCAATTCCTTCTCGTTTAGCCAAAAGTTTTATCTCTTTATGTCCTTTACAAATATTTGAAGTTCCCTTAGAAACAGAGCCTTGGACTGTTTCATTACTGTGGAGTAAGCTAGTCGATAAAGACCTTGCTAATTCCTGGTTGAGACAAACAATCAAAACTGTTTGTCAGGCTATTTAATTTGGTAAATTTATTTAAGTTGTCCACTTGTTAAATGGATACTTAGCTAAATTAGCATTGAAGTATCTCGGCTCGTTTGACACTTCCGCTCCAATCCAATCTGGTAATTCAATCACTTGGTTTTCATCAGTTAATTCAACTTCGGCTATAATTAAGCCTTGATTTTCACCT
>NZ_JACJUP010001354.1:0-1580 GCF_014748295.1 Planktothrix sp. FACHB-1355
GGTAAATCTTCGGCGTTAATCGGTTGAATCAAATTTTGTAACATCAGTAGATACCTCTGAATTTCTTTCTAGTCTGTCCCAATATTCAGTCAATTTCCTGCCCAGTTGCATCCGCTCTTAAATTTGAGTAAAACTAATTTTTGCTGCCACTATTTCTATTTTAGAACAATACTTTCACCAAAATGAAAAATGCTCGATTTGTAGGTTGGGTTTCGTTCCTCAACCCAACTAACGATAAAATGGCGAAGTATTGTTTGAAAAATCGTGGTTTTAACACGAACGCCACTAAGTTTAGATTGTTTGATTAGAGGCTGAGCCTCCTTTCTTTGTTCCCCGGCTGAGCCGGGGAACGAGATGGATACTGTTATCTAAAAAGTAGTCTGCCACCTAGTAGTATCCCAAGTAGGATATTTTTTTGTGCCTACCTTAAAAAAACCGGTTTCTCATGCGTTATTCCGATGTGTTTTTTAGTCTTACTAGAGTAGTCTATCTTAAAAAAGTTATTTTTCCGACTTTAGGTTGTCACATTCTTTAACTCTATCTTCCGGAATAGTATGTGACATCTAAGGTGACGTTAGATCTCAGTAACGTAGGTACTATTTAACATACTAATTCGTAATCAACCGCTTTTGGATACTTGGGGTCAAAACCGCGTTTTAGCCATAAGCAAGCCTTATCCAGCAAGGATTTGGGCAAATTAATTAACTTTACTTATTACTCTTAGCGGCTGTTTTGGGATATCCCGTTTTTGTGGCAATAATAAAAACTTATTTAAATGTCGGCTGGGTTAGGCACGGGCAATAAATTCAGCACCAAAAGCAATCATTAACTTCTCGTGTCCTAACCCACCATCATGCTTTTTTGTAACAGAAGAAACATTTTTGAGCGTAAGCTCTAAAGACCCGTCCAGATTAGGTTAAGCCAGCAAAAACCGGGTTTCTTGTTTGAGCAAGCCACTCTTTATGGCCTAATCTTCTCCAAGAAACCCGGTTTATATATCCTTCATACATATTTGTTTGCAAACAGCCTGTAAGTACGGTAGAGCGACTGTATTTAGAAATCGATCTGCCATTTATTCAGATCGGAAAAGTCGAACGTTTTACCCGCAGTAGACCCGTTATAAACCAAGCCAGTCAAGGTATAGGAAGTTCGTCCATCATTTATTCCATCGGTATCGAAGACTTCGACTTCACCATTACCCTTCCACTGCCATTTCTCCATATATTTGACTGCTTGGGCTAGTAACGCTCGCTGTGATGATGATTCATAGCTTAAGTAAAAACACTGAGAGTCAACGCAAATACCAGTCTCGTGCCAATAACTATTTCGCATCATTGCCAAGGCGCGAAACGTACCGCCGGCGACCATCTCCAACTCCTCTTCAGCGAGTTCGTAGTCGTCGAGTTCGTCGGAGTTGAGTTCTATTTTCTCTAATGCCCAGCCCATCGCAACTTGCAGATCGGAGGCGCTAAACTCATAGCCTTTTTCGGCGGCGATTTCAAAAAAAGCTTGCGGATTTGCAGCGGTTTCTAGTTGGGATTTGAGTTCCGCATCTTGTTCGATCTCCATACAAAAATTGT
>NZ_JACJUP010001355.1:0-1624 GCF_014748295.1 Planktothrix sp. FACHB-1355
CTGATTTGCAAGTCCCCGAACCTTGTCAGACTCATCTCATCAACCCACCAGCACAAATGGGGAAGTTCTGCAACCCGATTCGCCGAAATCAAAACCCAGCGAATCAATGCAGGAATACTACAGCCTGCAACAAGAGTTGCTCGTAGCTACCCTAGCTTGCACAGGGATTATTTTTATTTCTGTGTGGATTTTTTACAACCTCAACATTGCCCTAAACTATTTGATTGGGGCGTGCACAGGTGTGGTTTACTTGAGAATGTTGGCTAAAGATGTTGAGCGACTTGGCAACGAGAAACAGCGTCTGAGCAAAACTCGGTTCGCCCTGTTTATTGGGTTGATTATAATAGCAACTCAATGGCGTCAGCTACACGTTATCCCCATATTTTTGGGATTTCTGACATACAAAGCCGCGCTCATCATCTATACAGTGCGAACAACCCTGCCTTCTGACTCCAAATAAGTCAGATACGCTGGGAATCATCCCCAAACTCGTATCTTGGGAAAACTTCCTGAACGGAAAAATGCTCAGTGTCTTAAATCCCTTTAATTGTTTTACACTTGCCTCATTGGAAGTAGGACATCACTTCTACTGGGAGTTGGGCAATCTGAAAGTGCATGGGCAAGTTTTTCTCACCTCCTGGTTTGTTATCGGTCTTCTGGTGCTAGCTTCTCTAGCGGCTACTAAGAACATCCAGAGAATTCCCAGCGGCATACAAAATTTTATGGAATACGCCCTGGAATTTATTCGGGATTTGGCTAAAAACCAGTTGGGAGAAAAAGAGTACCGTCCTTGGGTGCCCTTTATTGGCACGTTGTTTTTGTTTATCTTCGTGTCGAATTGGTCGGGAGCTTTAATTCCCTGGAAGCTGATAAAGTTACCAGAAGGAGAGCTAGCTGCCCCCACTAATGACATCAATACCACAGTAGCCTTGGCATTACTAACTTCACTGGCGTATTTTTACGCTGGTTTTAGTAAGCGCGGTTTAGGGTACTTTAAGAAGTATATTGAGCCGACACCGGTTTTATTGCCGATCGCGATTCTAGAAGATTTCACCAAGCCCCTTTCCCTCAGCTTCCGTCTATTCGGGAACATTCTGGCGGATGAACTGGTAGTAGCCGTGCTGGTACTCCTAGTTCCTCTGTTTGTACCGCTGCCAGTGATGGCGTTAGGTTTGTTTACTAGCGCAATTCAAGCCCTAGTATTTGCCACCTTAGCAGCCGCCTACATTCACGAGGCGATGGAAGGGCATGGTGGTGAAGAGCATGAGGATCATTCTCATTAGGAAAGATTGCAGAAATAAGGAAGAATAGAATTATTCATTCTCCTTTTCTCGCATCTGACAAAATATCCTCAGTTGATGAATTTGGTGTTTTGGATTAAGTAAAAAATCTCAAATCCAATTCGCGCCAAATCGAAAACCCAAAATCGTTTGTTTTGTAGTCAAGGTAAGTAAAAAATCATGGATCCATTGATTGCTGCTGCTTCCGTTTTAGCTGCTGCTCTAGCAATTGGTTTGGCTGCTATTGGCCCTGGTATCGGTCAAGGTAATGCGGCAGGTCAAGCTGTGGAAGGTATTGCTCGTCAACCTGAAGCTGAAGGCAAAATTCGCGGTACTCTGCTGTT
>NZ_JACJUP010001356.1:0-1576 GCF_014748295.1 Planktothrix sp. FACHB-1355
AATAGGTAAGCAAAAACACCGCCCAGTTGATGAATTAATGGAAGATTTCGTTGCCATCAGTATTATTTTGCTTACCTATTCCCTGACAGAAATTGTCAACGGTTATGGATTTTTGGCTGTTTTTGTGGCTGGAATTGTAGCGCAGCGGAGTTATCGCGATCCAAAAAAGCGACTTTCTCAGTTAGAATTCATAGAGCGAATTGAAAAACTGATGGAAGTAGGCACAATTTTGCTACTGGGTTCTCTTTTGCGGCTACCGCAAATCCAGCAGTTTGCAGGACAAGGGCTATTAGTTGCAGGATTGTTAATTTTTATCATTCGACCGATCGGCGCTTGGATCTGTACAATAGGAGAAGGTTTGCTTTCCACAACCCGTTGGCTTTACGGTTGGTTTGGCATTCGCGGTGTCGGTTCCATCTATTATCTGTGCTATGCTTTTGGCAATGGCTTAAAAAATGAATTGGGCGAGCAAATTGCTTGGATTACCTATATTACGATCGTCATTTCCGTAGTTTTGCACGGCATTAGTGCCACACCACTAATGAACTGGTACGAGGATAATATTAAGAGCCGTCGTCAGAATGTTAAACCCATAGAAACGTCTGTTGACAAGTATTGATTAATTATGGAAGAGAAGAAAGTTAAAATAGATTCTCTCCAAGCTGAAGCATTATCGCTGTATGAAGCTGGATATTTTGCAGAAGCAGAAATCAAATACAAGGAAATCTTGGATTTGGATATTAATAATGCAGAAGCGTGGCGCGGTTTAGGAACGATCTACTATGTGCAAAAGCAATATCAAGATGCACTAGAAATGCTGTATAAATCCTTAAAGCTCGATTCCTCAAATGCCATTCAATATTATAATTTAGGTTTGGTTCAAGAAAAAATAGGTTATCTTGCCAAAGCAGTTCGGTACTATGAGAAAGCGATCGCACTCAATCCCCACTACATTGAAGCGTATCATAACTTGGGCAAAGTTTTCTCGGAAATGGGCTTGCTCGAACAAGCGGAAACAACTTTTATTCGCGCCATTGCTGTTCGAGAGAACTACTATCTTAATTATCTTAATTTAGCAAATATTTTAATGATGCGACAGCAAATTAATGAAGCGATCGCATCTTATAAAACCGCACTTCAGTTAAACCCCGGCGAGCCTTTAATTTTCCATAGTCTGGCGATTGCATTCCAGGCTAAAAATGAACCCGTACAAGCATACCTTTACTTTGGTTATGCAGCTTATTATCTAGGACAATATCCAGAAGCAATTAGCCATTATCAAAACTTTCTCAAAACCAAAACGGGAGATGTTGAACTTTACATCGCGTTAGCTGACTGTTATAAACATTTGCATGAATACAAACAAGCGATCCAAACTTATCGAGAAAGTCTGCAACTTTATCCCCAGGAAATAGAGCTTTACTTGCGATTGGCAATTATCCTGCAAGATTGCGGACAAACTCAAGCAGCGATCGAACTGATCGATGATGCTTTATTATTCTTCCCTGATGATATATCTCTCAAATTAGAACAGCTGCGAATCTTACCAATTATCTATAAAGATCTAGACGAAATT
>NZ_JACJUP010001357.1:0-1534 GCF_014748295.1 Planktothrix sp. FACHB-1355
GTTCCCGTCCACTTAACTCGCGATCCGGTTCCTGGCTGCTCAAAGGTGATGGGAATAGCAACTAAAGGTACTCCATAGCTGAGCGAATCAAGTGTTGTATTCATTCCCCCGTGAGTAATGGTTAAACTAGCTTTGTCAAGCACTTCTAGCTGCGGAGCATATTCTACAACTAAGGGAGAACCGGGTAGTTTTTCTACTGCTTCTGCATTCATCCCGCCTCCGTGAGTAATTACCAATTGAACATCCAGTTTTTCGCAAGCCGCCGCAACAGTATAAAAAACATCTGCTTTGGTATTTTGTACGCTTCCCAGAGAAGCATAAATTAGAGGTTGTCCGGTTAATTGCTCAAATGGAAACGATACTTTTCGCGGTGATGAATTACGAAATGGCCCAGCGTAATGAACGTGCTTTGGCAAGTTAGGACAGGGAAAATCAAAAGCAGCAGGTTGTTGACTGATGTGAGCTAGTTGAGTGGATGTAGAATAAATATGTCGGTAAGGTGGTAACTTCCATCGAGCGCGATATTTATTGATAGTTTTTATTATCGGTTGGCAGCTGCGATCTAAAATGTGATAAGCAACCTGATTGCGAAGACGCGCCCACCAAGCATTATCGTAACTCCAAGGTGTGAAAAAGGGTGGAACGTCCGGTCGTCGGTGAATTGCTTGACCGGAGGATATGCAGATAAAGGGAAGGTTTAGGTATTGTGCGATCGTTTCGCCTGCGGGTTCGAGTTGATCTACCAACACGGCTTCAATTCCGATTGCTTTAATTGCGTTGGGAGCATCTTGGCAAATAATTTCAGTCACCATTTGGCAGAAATCAACTGAATAACGCAATGCTTTTATTTCGCTTAATTTAGCCAAGTTCTGGAAAGTTTCAGCTAATAGTCCCGGTCGATAAATAGACTCTCCAATTGGGTAAAAGTCTACCCCTTCGGAGCGAATTTTAAATTCTAGATCCGAGATTTGCAGAAACGTGATGCGATGACCGCGTATTTGCAGCTCTCGTCCCAAGGCTGACAAAGGATTTATGTGACCGGGGTAGGGAGGGCAAATTATACCAAAGTGAGTCATACTTGATTTAAATTTGGAATTTTACATGGAAAAGTTTTCTATTTCTTCCTTCTGTAAGCTTCTGGTAGCTTCCACCAAGGCAGATGAGGATATTCATGATGTTCCTCATGGTAGCAAAAGTGATAGCAGGTGATAAATGACCAGAAAACTGGTAGTGGATTAGTTTGCGCTCGATGACAATTAGTGTATCCTCCTTCTGGTTCGCGGTGGGGTAAGAAAGTTCCAAAGTAAAACAATTGTAATGAACTTAATAAGGGGGGTATAACCCAAAACAACATTAGATTGATTGCGGATATATGAAATACATAGTTGAGCGAATAAAATAGCGACATCAAACTGATAAGTTGCTTCCAATTACAATAGCTTGTCATAAATTTAAAATACCAAATAAAGAAATTATTGGATTCTTCATCGTGGAAATCTGGGTCGAGTTTGCTGGCAGGGTTGTGGTGGTGTAA
>NZ_JACJUP010001358.1:0-1610 GCF_014748295.1 Planktothrix sp. FACHB-1355
TAATTGTCGAGCTAGCGTACTCCTGCGATCGGACCCTTGCAGCTTTTCACTTAATCTCTGCCATTTTTCGCGCAATTGTCTGGACTTCTCCCCGCGATCGAAGAGATAATCTAAGTTAGCCATAAACTCTGGCGAACCTACCTGCACGTTACTGGAATTCTTGGCTAAATCTCCCAATCCCCACAGCGGCGATAGCAGAAAAATGCGATTTTTCTCCGTGGTAAATGCTTGAGCGCTAGCGACAGTAGTTTTCAACACTTTCAGTTTTTCCAAAACGCTATTTTCGCTCAGCGGTTCATCCTCAAATGGCAAAATATCATCGATCGCATTTTCCTCAATCATCTCATCTAAGATTCTTTCCCCTCCCTCATTTTCCAAAGGTAGCTGATCGAACCTTCCCACTCCCACCAAAATGCGCTCTTTCAGGTTAACCCCCGGTTTCTGCTGCTGCATCATCGTGAAAATTTTATTCGCAGTTGCACCACCCGGTTCATTACCTTTTAATATAATCAAAATTGTTTGTACTTCTTCCAGTTCTCGCAGCGATAAGAAAGTATCCCGCACCCCCGAATTCGCCGCACCCAATCCGGGAAAATCAAGTAAAATAAATTCTTCTGCACCTGCTAAACCAGACAAATCCCAAATATCTCTCGATACTCTCACTTTCAGATTCACGCGCCGAATCAGGGGAAAGCTGTTTTGCAACGATTCAATCGAAACTTGGTTCGATTTCCCAGGTGCCGGCAATGGCATATCCTCAAATCTAAGATTTTGGATATCCATTTCTGCATCTGCTAATTGCAGTCCTTGACGAGCGACGATCGGATCGATTTGCGAATATTGTTTACCGAGCAATATTCCCCATCTTTCATACGTTCGCACGAACAAGATTAATTCCCGCAACAAATAACGCAAATCCAAATTATTGCTACTTTTCCAAACCGTCTCGCACCAATTAATTGTATCTTGCCAAATACCGATCTCGTTAACGTTCAACCTGTGCAGTGCTTTTAACTGTTCTGAATTTATGCTCGCATCCGTCGCTCTCTTATCCGCTTCTTTCAACATGAATTGCAAACATTCTTTCACTTCCAAATCCGAAAGATATTCAACTGCAAATTCTTCTACCTGCGTCGTTTGGAAACCCTCTTGCTGAATCAAGTGAATGGCAGTAACATTACCCGTCGTCGGATTAGCACTCACCGGTAGTGCGTCCCCGTACCCGATTAAACTACCCAACAGTAAAGTTTTTCCGGCATTAAATTCTCCCATCACACCAATTTTCACTGGCGAAGTAGCGCGATCGACTGTTTTTTTCGCCGCCTCCCCCAGCCGTGTCAGCGCATTCGGTAAAGTTGCTGACACCCAATCTGGCAGCGACAAGCTTTGGGAGAGCGATTCTACTGTTTCCCCTATAGATTTGCCATATTGTTTATAATGATTTAGCTTTTCCGTTTCCATATATTTTTTATTTTATTTAAAGTAGATTTTATCATTTCCCATCGGCCATTGGGGAAAGCCCTACATAACCATCTTTGCTCCAATATCACAATTTTATCTATTTGTCAAACTCAGTCAGATTTTTATTACTGTTTTTAAGGAAAACTCGT
>NZ_JACJUP010001359.1:0-1566 GCF_014748295.1 Planktothrix sp. FACHB-1355
GCTTCTACACCGTGAGCGATCGTCCAGTATGGGATATTTGCCAGACGTTTCAACCAGTAGGCAACGGGGGCGAAGTTAAGGTGGGTTAAGATAATTAAATCGGGACGTTGGTACAGACCGTATCCTAGAATTTGAGAAGCAAAAGCAAAAGTTCGTAAAGGCAAAGGCCACTTGCCTGTAAAATGAAAGTTAGTACCCTCTAAGAAAGGCACTTCTGGCAGCGATCGAGTATCGTGTTTGAGAAAAACTTCGTAATTTCGATCGGGGTACAAACTTTGTAGTGCCTCTAGAAAGAAAGCCGAATAAACTTGTATTCCCCCTTTAAATTCAAAGATGTTAGGGAAACACAGGTAAATCTTACCTTGTCTAGTAATATTTGACATCCTGAGTTACTGCAAAGCTAGGGGAAGTACTATCGATAATGCGATCGAACTGCGCTCCAATTTTTTTAACATACCAGTAAATCTCTCCTTACCATCAATTTTTATTAAGTATGAGGTTGGCGATCGCGAGCCACATTTATTGATTATGTTCGCTAATTTTTGCTACTGCCTCAAGTTGCGATCGCTGCTCGATCGACTGCCCAATCATTTCTCCAGTCTATATAGACCAATTAATTGATCTGACAGATTGCATACCCACTGTCGCGGTAGTAGATCTAGAAATGCTTCTAGCAGAAAGCGACCGCCTAAAATCCACGCATTGTCATAAAATGGCGTTGCCCCGTATGTGACTGCACCGCGTCCGCGATCGACTATTTTAAAACCTATTTTTTCTAAAGTATTATCCCACTCGCTAATTGTTTTTAACGATACATGGCCGTGCAAGAAGACATTTTCAGTTTCTATATTGACTTTTTGAGATTGCTCTTTCATCGCCTGCATTTCTGCTCGCATCCTGTCAAGACGGTTTCGGCTCCAGTAGGCACCCTGAAACACATTTGGTTCATTTGGTGTGGTAATAATTAGGTATCCGTTTGGTTTGGTTATCCGCTTTATTTCCTTTATAAATAACTCCGGATCGATTAGATGTTCGATCACTTCAGAGCAATAAACTACATTAACTTCGCCATCTTTAAATGGTAGGTTTTTTGTAACGTCACAAGCTATTATATCGACATTATCCACATTGTAATATTTCTTCTTAAGATTAGCCACTTCTAATGCAGTAGGCTCAGCTTCTAAACCTATCAAACGCCAACCTGACGAATGTTTTTCTAAAAATTGACGAATTAGAAATAGATCGATGCTTTCGCCACAACCAACATCTACAAACAGATAAGGTGCTGATTTTTCGGTTTGATTGAGATCAAACAAGTGAAGATTGCGTTTAAACAGTTTTATAACTTCTTGCCGCTTGCGATACCAAAAATAATTTCCTGAAGGTGTCGCACAAATTGGACTTTGTTCGTAATCAAACTTCCCTTTTAAAATTTCGACTAATTTTTCATCAAAATTCATCCTAAGTTTCTCCTTTCTTAACGATTGACAATTATACCAAAGTTTAAAAATTCTTGTATGGGTTTGAGCGCAAACCCTTGCAGCTTGCTCAAGAACCTCCACTATC
>NZ_JACJUP010000136.1:0-9359 GCF_014748295.1 Planktothrix sp. FACHB-1355
TACGCTGATTGGCAGAAATACAACTAATGCTTGGACTCTGACCGGAAATAATAGCGGTACGTACAACAGCACGCTGAATTTCAGCCAATTTCAAAACTTAACGGGAGGTGATGGAACGGATATATTCGTTTTTGTTCCTCCCGCTAGTATTAGCGGAAATATCAGTGGCGGTGCTGGTAATCTGGCGTTAATTGGAGATGAAATTGATTTTTCGGGAGTTGTTTCTGGAACAGGAGATTTACGAATTGAACCTTTAACGGTTAATCGAGAAATTCAAATAGGAGGAACGGATACTGGAAACAATAGCGTTCTTAATTTAACCAGTACAGAGTTAATTTTGTTGCAAAATGGCTTTCGTTCAATTACTGTTGGCAGAACGGATGGCAGCGGAACGATAACTTTGGCAGGTGATGTAATTTTTGAAGACCCAGTAACGCTGCAAACCCTTGGTATAATTAGTTATCAAAATGGGACTATCAGCGGTGCTGACGATGCCAGGATTACCTTAGCAGCTAAGGGAGATATTACCACAGGTAGTATAAGAAATCCGGGTCGCGAGATTTCGATCGCAAGTCAACAAGGGCAAATTAATACAACGGCTGGAACGATTGATACCAGTTCTGTTACGGGTGATGGAGGTGCGATCGCACTCACAGCTTCCGGTAATATTACTATTAGCAACCTTAACTCTAGTTCTACTGCAACTAGAGGAGGAAATCTTGCTCGTCCCGCATCCCAGGATGGGTTAGCTACAGAGGAAAATCAAAGAGTTCAGCAGTCGTTGTGCGATCGCTCTCCTGACGATCCGCTACATATTATAGTAGTGACCGCAACCAGTCCAGCTATTAACCTGCAAATTCCCACAGCCAAACGCGAACAAGTGCTAGCGTTAGCAACTGAAATGCGTAGGGAAGTAACAAATAAATATAAAACCCGCACAACCAGTTATTTAGCTTCAGCCCAACAACTGTATAATTTTCTCATTGCTCCCATTCAACCAACGTTGCGATCGCAAGGAATTGAAAATTTGGTATTAGTTCCGGATGCAGGTTTGCGATCTCTACCATTTGCAGCACTTCACGACGGTCAAAAGTTCCTGATCGAGCAATATAGTTTAGCTTTGATTCCCAGTTTCAGCTTAAGCGAACCTCGCTACGCCAATCTTAAGAAAGCTAGAGTTTTGGGAATGGGAGCATCGCAATTTCGGGATCTAAGACCTTTACCTTTTGTACCTGTTGAGTTAGCAACTATTACTTCTAAGTTGGGGGAAAGTAAATTTTTCTTAAATGAAAGCTTTACGTTCAACAATCTCAAAGCACAACGCACTCAGCAGACTTTTGAAATTGTTCACTTGGCAACTCATGCAGACTTTAAAACAGGAAAGCCCGATAATTCTTACATTCAGCTTTGGGATACTCGCTTGCCATTGCCTCAAATGCAGCAGTTAAACTGGAATGACCCGCCTGTGGAGTTATTGGTACTTTCTGCTTGCCGCACGGCGTTGGGAGACGAACGCGCAGAATTGGGATTTGCCGGATTGGGAGTACAAGCTGGTGTGCGATCGGCCCTAGCAAGTCTGTGGGAAGCCGACGATCGGGGCACGTTCGGACTGATGGTAATATTTTACCAGCACTTGCAGCAAGCTCCCATTCGCGCATTCGCTCTTAGAGAAGCACAAATTGCCCTACTGAAAGGTCAAATGAGAGTAGAAGCGGGAAAATTGCGCGTATTTGAACATACGGTAGCGGTATTGCCTCCCAAATTAGCTGAAACTGCTGCGATAAATTTTGCTCACCCTCACTACTGGGCTACATTTGTACTGATTGGCAATCCCTGGTAGGAAAGTAGCGTCTAGGGACTAGGAGAAGAAAAATACGCTTGTAGGAGTGCAACGTTAATAGGTGATGTTACGAGAATGGGATGTTTAATGCCACCCCAAATACTGCCGGTGCGAACGCGGTACAAAGCTAATACTTCCGGAATTTTGGGAGAGATTAAAACCTGTGGTGGTGCAAGTTGATCGAGTAATCGGGCGCGGTGATACTGGCTTGATTCTGACAAAGCACGATCTAAATGTTGAGCAAGGATATCGGGCGTTTCTTTTGCCGAATCGAGTAACAGAATATAGTGAGGTGGATTGGCAACTGGAACTAAGCTTTTAAAACTGGTTCCTTCGAGATTCAAGCCTTCTAAAATATGGCGCACAAAGGTTTCTTGCAGTTTTTCGCCAACTAAATCGCTAATATTTTGATGTCGCCCCAGAAACTCTAGGCAGGGAGTATGGCGATACCAATGAGTCACCTGAATGCGATCGCCTATGCGATAGCGATACAAACCGCCCTTTTGGGATAAAATAATTGTGTATGTCTGTCCGGTGCTGAGTTCGTGCAATTTATGTAGGCAACCTTTATCGTCTTCAAACTCGAAAAAGACTCGATCGAGAACTGGCACGTATCCCTCAGCTTCAATTAACGGAATTGTCATAGGGGCTTCAGTAGCTAACAAACCTTTACCCTGAACCAAAACGCCTGGAAATTGCGATCGCAGTCCATTTGCCCCATCTGCTGCATTTGCACTATCCCAGCAAGAAATCAGCTTCAAGTTTGACCATAGTTGTGTCCAGGGAATTTTGGTTTCAGCGAGGATTTGCAGACGATCGCGTGAAATTTTGTGCTGTAATTCTTTTGCTAATAACTTCTGATTTGCCTGGATATAATTTAAATGCACCTGGAGGAAACTCGGACTCCAAACAGAAATAATTTCTAATTTCTGGGCTTGCAACAATGCTAAAGCAAGTTGATGTTTAAACAGATGCGGATCGCGCAGGCGATCGAGTTTATCCGGCATCACCAACCAGGGACGTAGAAACCACTGCAACCAACCGTCTAGGTAATCCAGGTCATCTTGCAGAGATAAAGAGCTATCTTTTTTGGTATTCGCTTCATCTAATTGAGGTGAAATACAGGCGTAGAGCTTTCCAGTTGAAAATTGAGGCCCATGTTGAATCAGATCGTTTGCCCAAACACAAAACATCTGATTGAAAGATTTTCGTAGCGATCGCGTGTAAGGAATCCATTTAACTGCGCCACTACTGCCAGATGTTTTTTCATAAAACAAAATGGGTTCGGGAGTTAATGGAATTCGATCGCGTTTGGGATGTTGATTTTGCTCTCCTAAAATCCAAGGTGCAAGTGCTTCATAATCGACGATCGGCACGCGCTGCCAATCTGCTACAGAACGAATTCCCAAGGATTTGCCATACTCGCTTTGAATGAGGCGATCGCAGATATCTTTCTGTACAGATGCCTGAGTTAATTGAGGGTTATCCAATGCTCGATAAAATCGATGGGCAGTTGGTGCAAGAAGTTGCCCAAACAGTTGAATTAATTGACGCATTATTTCACCTTTTGATTGGGATAAAGATTAGTGGCGACTCGTAAATAAGTGCCATCCCGAATAACTACACCAGGGGCGAGATGCGAGCCTGCTCCTACAAATACATCATTGCCAATTTGAACTTTTTTGACATACAACATCAAGTTTTGTTTGCGAGGTTTGATGACATGGGAATAGATGCCAACGCGATGTCCAATTACAACGCGATCGCCTATTTCTAAAAAACCGCGATCGGCAATCTCCAATCCTGGTGTCCAGTACACATTTCGCCCTACCTTAGCACCCCACAAACGCAACCAGTAGGAAAATGCGCCCGGAATCAATCTCAACACCGCTTCTAAAGCGGGAATCGCAATATAAATAGCCTGGATTTGATGGCTTCCCCACCAAGGACTGTACTTTTTTCCCCGCAAATAACTAATACCCTCCCGCACCGGATACACCCACTGATGTAATCGGTAGGCTAGCACTGGCAAACCGTAGAGAGAACTCAGAATCGCCATCCCACTTACGATACCGGGAGAATGTGCAAAGTAGACAAATCCCATCCCAGTTAGCAATAACACAAGGGTAGGAAAGAACAACAAAATCGTACTAATTACTGTCATGAAAAGGGGAAGAAAAGTTTTTGACTAAAGCTTAATTGGGTGGCGATGCCGATTTTGGTTGGCAATTGACTACCTTCATAATAAGTTCCATGCAACCTATCCCAAAGTTTCAGATTTGCACCATAATTGCAGTGAGGGATTGACTGGAATGATGCCATGAGTGATCCTGTGGCAGAATCAACCAAGGAGATAGACAACGGTAAAGCCAACTATGTGAAGGAATTGTCAGTCGGCTGTGTCGCCATAAATCTAGAGCAGAAGTTAAACTAACTCCTAAAAGATAGCCTGTTGGATCGGCTAGCAAGTACATAAATAGGGCATGAACCCACAGATAAACAATTAGAAAACTCGCCCAAAGCGTGTTGCGAGATGTTCCCAAAACATCTAAATCAGTTACAGTATGATGCACCTGATGGATCTGCCAGAAGCGAGCAAAGTGCAAGAGGCGATGATTCCAGTAATAGAGATAATCAACTACAACAAAGCTGAGCATAAATGTTAAAATTAGAGGTAGCTTAAGAGATTCGTGCGCTATGGGTAGCCAGTGACGATAAAGCTGATAAATTAACGTAACTTGCAGTAGGGGAATCAAAATTCCTTGCACAAACAACCCAACACTATCGATTAACCAATCTTCAAGAGATTTTGCTTTGAGTTGAGTTCGACCGTATTTATCGAATATCGTCCATCCAACCAATCCGATAAAAGCAACAAAAACGAGAATTTGTGCAATGCTTTGCATAGCTAAATTTTATACCCAAAATGTAACTTTAACCGATTGATGGGGTAGTTGTCGCGGGTTTTCGCCACGAGCGATCGCATCTCGAATCGACTCCACAAATACATGAATTGTATCGGCGGGTGTATGATAAAATTGCGTGCCGTATTTGGCGATCGTTTCCCCCTGAATGCCCAGAATTTTGACATCCTGTTGAATAATATGTTGTGCTGTCCATCGCACAAACGGACGCGCCAGTTTATTCCAGATCCCGTAGTTATAAGTAACATCAGTGTAAACTAGCGTTGAATTTTCTGTTTCTGGAATAGATTGACTTGTAATGAATAAATGGCGGTTGTCTCCCATCTTGTATTCTACACAGGTGATATTCGGCATATAAAAGCGATCGCTATGTTTAATTTCAACACCTTGCTCATTGAGAAAACGGCTATACCATCCCAGATTGCTGGTTTCGTTCCGATATTCCACCAAAACCGAACCATTGCAGCGTTCGACAATCATTTCTAACTTTTGTTGGCGGGAAGTACGGAAAATACCAGGATGAACAAAGGCTGTGTGCGGAATATCAATAAAGTTTTCCACACAATTGGTAACGTTGTTAGCAAAACGGTTAATTACCCGCACTGTCTCCCACCCAGGTTCTTGATAATGAGGCATGGAAAAGGGATGAAAATCTTCGCTCAAGTCGTCCGCTAACCGCACATAAATATAACCATCCTGTTCTTTTGTTGCGTAACATTTTGCTCGACGCTGCTGGGAAGGTTTGAACGAATCTCCTTCAGCAGGAACAGCAATAACATTACCATTTCGATCGTATATCCAACCATGATAAGAACATTGCAATGCACCGCGACAAACTTTTCCGGCTGAGAGGCGGCTATTGCGATGCAAACAGCGATCGCGCAACGCCACAGCTTGCCCATCTTCTGCGCGAAAAATTGCCAGCCATTCTCCTAAGAGCGATCGCGCCAACACCGTGTTAGGTTTTAATTGGTCGCTCAATGCAACAATGTACCAAAAATCTGCAAATTGCATACAGTGAAGTTTATGAGGTGGATATGCTGAAAACCTTTTGGGCTACTGTTCGAGAAGGAAAAATTGAACTACTGGAGTCATCAGAGTTACCCGAAGGGGCAAAAGTATTAGTAACAGTTTTACCTGATGAAGAAGCTGAGTTTTGGCTTCAAGCCAGTCAAACATCATTAGATACAGTTTGGAACAACACAGAGGATGATGTCTATGCCCAGCTACTCCAAAAATGACATAATTTTGGTTAGATATCCATTTTCAGACTTTTTAAGCGATCGCTCAGTGCAACAATGTACCAAAAATCTGCAAATTGCATGGTGTATAGTGGGGTGTGACGAAAGCGATCGTATCTAAATTATGGCAACCTCTCAAGCAAACACTGACGATGATATCTATAAACTCGCATCGATATCCAGCAAGGTGTCGCAGTTGCTATAATAATTAAATATCCCAATTCATCAGCTATATAGAGGTTGAAACAATGCAAACTCAAGAACCGATTAAACAAGATATATCCAAGGAAACATCTATCCGAGAGCGACTTATTAAAGAAATTGAACAAACTCCCGATCCAATTTTAGCAATATCTTTGGAATTTCTTCTCTTCTTAAAATCTCGCTCTCCCCAGTCATCTGCTACAGAACAGCAGCCTCCTTCTACTGGAGCATCAATCCTAAAAACGCTGGAACGAATTGGGAAATGGGAAGGAGATGATTTAGAGGAATGTTTAGAATTGGTGCATAATTCCCGTAGTAGGATATACATCCCTGCTGCTGATGCTGAAAATGAAGATTCTGAAGAAGGCTGAGTTGTGTCATGTACTTGTTAGATACAAATCACTGTAGTTTAGCAATTCAAAATCAACCAGATATCCTTTCTCGGTTGGCAGCACTTGAGCAATTTCAGATCGCCACTTGCGTTATCGTGCAGGCTGAACTGATTTACATGGCAGAAAATTCCCAAAAAAGAGAGAGCAATCTCAATCGAGTTAAGGAGTTTTTAAGAAATATTATCATCTACGAAATCGACTCAATAACTGCTGAGATATATGGGAAGTTTCAAGCTGAACTGATGCAAAAATTTGGGCCAAAGGAGAAAAGTAAACGCAGAAGAACTCGGATGATTGATATCGGCTTTAGCCAACATGATTTGTGGATTGCGTCAATTGCTATCCAACACAATCTCACCCTGGTTTCTGCCGATCGCGACTTTCAAAGAATCCAAGAAGTGCGTTCTCTTTCTATAGAAACTTGGTATTCTCCTCCAACAGAAGCTTAACAAATGTAATTCTCTATCAACCGGATCTCCTATCATCTTTGCAACCTGCAAATCTCTACATCGGCTGTAAGGTCAATTTGACAAGCTAATCGAGCATTCGGAACATTGGGAGCGAAGGTATCGAGCATTTCTTGTTCATCTGCTTTAGTAGCAGGAATATCGCCAAGCATTTCAACTAAGCAAGTTCCGCAAATGCCAGTCCGACAACCAAATAAGACAGGTGAATTTTGAATTGTGAGATGTTCGGATAAATTTTGATGCGGTTGCAGAGTAATGGGGGGATAATCAGTTCCGGGAAAGGAGATTGTACATAAATCAGACATGGCACAAATCCTCTTGATGTTGCTGTTCAAAGCGTTGAAAGGCTTTTTTTTGGATTTCCAAATATCGCGGAATTGAATTTGATGCCATGAGTGACATTTCGCGATTGCGTTTCCACAGGTAATCGAGTTTTTCAACATAGACTTTATAAGATTCCATTGCTTCCTGATGCGTTAAATAACTGCGGTGTAATCCTTCTGACTCTTCGGTAAAACAGCGTCGCATCATTTCTTTAGCCTCTATGTCTGTTAGAGCGAAAAGAGGCGATCGCAACACGCGATAAATCTTGCCATACAGCGCCGGATCGTACCAGAAAATCCCATTAATCGCAGCCGAAAAGTGAAAGTGATCGCGCTGACATCCCCATAATCCTAAATTAGCGATCGAACTTTCAAATGCAGTCGGCGGCGCAAGACAAGTGACAACATCGTGAGATATAATTGTCGAACTATTGAAATGAAAGCTTTCATCCAGAAAGTGATAATAAGAAATTTTAGCGGGAATGGGTGCTTTGTCTTGATGGGGATGTTTCTGATAATAGTTGCTGAGTTTGTGTTGGATCAATTTACCATTTAACGTCCGCACTCCTCTAACTGTGAAATACTGACAAGCCAAAAAGGTATTATTCGCCGAAATTAAGCCAAAGTATTGCAATTGCATCTTTTTCCACCAAGTTTTTAGCGCATTGGTGTCGGCATAAACCATTGTTTCGGTAAAGGGACTTCGCATTGGGTAGGTAAAGATATGCTCTCCAAACAAAGCTTCCTCAACCTGTTTGGCAATAGTGCGAAATGCGTTGATGTGAGCGCGTTCTTGAGAGGATTCCAAATCTAAAGTATCGCAGATTAAACGAAAATCTTCCTGCGCGTAAAGTCCGGCTGCACTGGTTTGATTGAAGAAGATTGTCGCAATTTCTGCGGAGACTATTTGGGAGTAGTAGGCTACCCAGTAAAGTTGATTTAAAATGACGCGCTGATGTTGGCTGGATTGTTCCCATAAAGGCGTACCGTACAGCAACGAAAACTCTTCTGGATTCCAATATTCGTTTCGGCAATCTTCATAACGAAAATGTCCGACTGCTTCATCGATCGCAGCAGTGCGATCGTGCAGTTTGTTGCGTGTGTAATTAATTTGCAACTTGCGATATATCGTTGGATTATCTGACAGTTGCCGAACAGTTTGTTTTAGATCGTCTTTCATATTTAATATACGCATTTATGAGCGGGTAGTGGTGCAAAATATCCTCGTTCTTCTAACGCTTGGACGATCGCATCACCAGATCCTCCCTGCATGAGCGATCGCAGCAGTTTTAATCGCATCCCGCTGTGAGTTTCCGTATCCAATTCTTGCAGAATTTGAATTTTTTGCGATCGCGACAGATGTCCCATCACCCGTTCGATCGCTGTCAGCACGCTTTGCGGGCCCACCTGTACCATCATAAGAAACCTTGCCAACAGTTCGATAATTAATGTTTGACTAGATTGTGAAATAGAAATTTCCTCAAACAATAAACTTCCCGTAGCATGATGGCGTGCTTCTGCGTCCAAAAAACTAAAAAAAAGCTCTGCAAGAACTTCATGGCGACATTCTTTTGCCAGTCGGCGGTAATGACTTAAACCCCATCCTTCTAACACCACTTGTAACACAAACAACAGCACCGTTTTATCTGCACTTTCAACTACTTCTGCTAATAACCGCAGAAACGGGTTTTCGCTGCCAATTTGTTCCATTTCCGGGCAAAAATAACCAATATGACTGAGGTGAGTAGCTTCATCAGCCGCAAACAATCCGTAGAGCATTCGCTCCTCAACTGTTTCTGCTAACAACACCATTTTTGCCATGTAGCCAACGCCGGCTTTCTCTATGAAATAGGATTCTTCTAACAAGCTGCGATTGGTTAATTGCAGAATAGCACATTTTTCGACATCACTTGCGGCTTGAAAAATTTTGACTCGATCTAGGTTAAAAAATGCAGCGTCCCAATAATC
>NZ_JACJUP010001360.1:0-1519 GCF_014748295.1 Planktothrix sp. FACHB-1355
CCAACAACCTAATTCTGGCTTGTACGATCGCACCCGCGCACATAGGACAAGGTTCCAGAGTAACATACAGCGTGCATCGGTTAAGATGCCAGTTTTGCAAAGCTTTTCCAGCAGCTCGGATAGCAAGAATTTCAGCGTGTGCTGTGGGGTCTCGATCGCGCTCTTTGCGGTTATTGCCTTCTGCGATTAAACGATCGTTACTGTCAACGATAACGGCTCCTACCGGTACTTCTCCGGCTTCACCCGCAGCTTGTGCCAGTTCTAACGCTCTACTCATCCATTTGCAGTGAGTTAGATAGATAGGATGATCGATTGTCATAACAAAATTTTGCCCTCAGCCCTCAGACTAAAGTCTGGGGCTACACAAACTAAGCTCCTAGCCCCTAGTCCCTACCCCCTACCTTTAGATAGCTGGTTGAGCTAGCAATGAATCTAACTTGCTTTCCGCATCAAGCTGATAGATGTCATCGCATCCACCTATGTGCTGATTATTGATAAAAATTTGCGGTACTGTGCGGCGTCCGTTGGCGCGATCGGCCATTTTGTTTCTAGCTTCTTCGTTGCCATCAATTTTATATTCTGTGTAATTTACACCTTTCCACCAAAGCAGCATTTTAGCGCGAATACAGTAAGGGCACGTTTGCCAGGTGTAGATTTCGACATTTGCTTTGATGCGTTCGGGGTGGCGTCCGAGAATAGAGTTGAGCAAGTCGAGCATTTTGGTTTTCCTAAAGAGGGAGTGACTTTCTTTAGGGTATATCATCTTTAAAAATAAAGCCTTCGAGCTTGTCAAACCTATTTTTAAAGGTTAAGTAAGTCTCTCAAAGTCTTACTTTTTCAGATAAATTTTACCGATTTTTATGTTTTTTATGGCGAAAAACATCGCAATTTTTACCAGTGAAATATGCCTGCAAAAATCGCGGAGAAATCACCCGAACACATTAAGTTTGTACTAAACATTCTCTGTTCGATCGACTGTAAGACCAATTTCTTGGCCATAGGATAATTCCAGCGTGTGACCGTCTGGATCTCGCAAAAATGCCCAATACCCGACTGGAGGGCCAGAATCTTTAGGTTCTTCAATGAGTACGCCTTCCTGACGAGCTTTCTTACAAAGCGCATCCATCGATTCACGATTGTGACAACCAACTCCAAGATGGGCAAATGGAGAGAGAATGGGATCTACCGAATCGGTTTGAATCAGAACGATCGCAAACGGTCGAGTCCGATCGCTCAGCCAAGCAACAGCAACGCCTCTTCCTGCATCAATACGACGGTGAATCACTTGCATTTGTGCATAGGTAGCGTAGAACTTGATGCTTTGCTCAATATCTGAGACGGGAAGCGCGATATGCGTAAGTCCAATATCAATCACGTGAAGTTCCTCGCCATCGATAAATTAGGGTAATTTACGGTTTTCCACCAAAATAACATTTTGGCGCGAATGCACTTTTTCGGATAGGCTCTTGGGATCGTCGCGAAAAAACTCCCAGCAGCAAAACTTAACACGGCTTCTGGC
>NZ_JACJUP010001361.1:0-1597 GCF_014748295.1 Planktothrix sp. FACHB-1355
AATCCGACTGAATACATATTTTATTTCTTCAGTCCACTTGAGTGGACTTTCGCTATTAGCCTTCTGAGTGCTTTCGTTAATCACAATTCCGAGTTCCTTCTCAGTGAAGGTTTGGAATCCATCGAATTATTTTTCAATTAAGGTGATTCAAGTGTGGGGAATCTCAACCTCGATCGCTCTTCCGTACTTAATTATCCTCAAAATCGATCGCAACCAATGGACTAGATACCGCGAAATACAGCCCCACTAAAATTACAGCAAATGCCAATAAATTGAGCCAAGCTAATGTTTCTCCAAATATCCACCAAGCAAACATACCTGTCAAAATTGGTTCTAGCAAAAAAACTAGAGCCACAAAAGATGCAGATAATTTCTGAATACTATATATTGTTAAAAAATGTACTAGCATACCATTAATCCCCAAAAGAATAAGACCATACCACCCTTGCCACGATATGGGGAATAGTTGCTCTTGGTTAATTAAAGCAATCGGTAAAGTTAGAATAACTCCTAACCCGTAACACCAGAGAATTGTGGTGTCAGCACTCACTTGAGATCTCACTCTTTCTACAGTCATTAAATACGCCCCAAATACCATACTAGAGACTAGGCTAACAAGATCTCCTTGGATGTTGTCAGTTTCTAATTTCAGGTCATTTAATCCAAGTAAAATCATTCCCCCTATAGCTATAGCAGTACCCATCAAGAAGTTTTTATGAAAGCGTTTTTTGAAAAACAACCAGCCCACTATTGTAGTAAAAAAAATGGAGAAATTATGAATCAATGCAGAGTTGGCAACATTAGTCTGAGTCAGAGACCATGACCATAAAACCGACATCGCAGCTAGAAAAGATCCTGATAATAATAATAAGAATATTGTCTGATTAGTATAAGGTATTGCCAGGGATTTCTCCTCATCAAGTTGACTAGACAGATTTGGAGATTTAATCCAAAAGCGGCGTGCAGCTGCCAAGCCATGCCATAATAGTAAAACTGTTGTGGCTATCCAGTAGCGGTTAAAGATGATCGCATCTGGTCCGATTTCGGTTTGGCAAAATCGCATCAATATTGGTGTGAAGGTACAAATGATAACAGCTACTAATATAGCCGCGTTTGCCAGCAAATTTGATTCTTTTGTGACAATTTGTGGGGATTGCTCTAACATTGACATAAGGAAAATTGCAGTTGATTCAAATTTAAATTGTAACTGCTATTTTAGCATATTTTATTAAAAAATATTAAATAATGTTAGATTATTTATAGTTGTACAAGTTTAAAAGCAATATGGCCACGATGGCTTAATTCCATCACACTCATTCCTGTAGCTTTGAAGTTAAATAACTCTGTATGAACTCTTTCTAGAAAAGTAAGCAGATATTATTTATAGATAAGAAAATGTTCTGACTTTTATTATGATAAAGGCAAGATTGCTCACGGATTTGTAGTTTCGAGTGATGGGTATCATGTTTTGTTAGATTTGCGATCGCACTTCTTTTGCAATAACCTAAACACCCGTAATTTGATTTTTAATTACAAATCAGATATTTCATATTTAACAATCAATTCAATCTATAATAAAAAAGTTTCTAATAATTTC
>NZ_JACJUP010001362.1:0-1594 GCF_014748295.1 Planktothrix sp. FACHB-1355
AAAATGAAACTCCAAGATATTTACAACCAAGACAATTCTGTTAAATTTGAGGACATGGATCGAGAACTAACCCAACAGATTCAAGTCCGTCTCAGCTCGCTTTCACTGTTACCGCCGCAAAGTGCAGATGGGTTATTTGGCCCTAAAACAAGAGCGGCTCTCGATGCTTTTACTAATGCTTTTCATTTACCCAGCGGCGTCATTACCAAGGAAACGGCTAAACTGCTCATCCAAGCAAACTCTCTTCCCCTGGAATCGCGCCTATTATCCGAGCGCGATTATACCAAAGCTGCTGACTTACTAAATTGTGATATCGCTGTCATCAAAGCGGTGGTAGAAGTAGAAAGCAACGGTAACGGTTTTCTGCAAGATGGACGACCGAAAATTCTGTTTGAAGCTCACAAATTCTCAGAATTTACTAATCATCGGTATGACTTGAGTCATCCTCAGATTTCTAGCTTAAAATGGAAACGAGAACTGTATAAAGGTGGCGCTAAGGAATACCCGCGCCTAGAGCAAGCTATCAGCTTAAATCGCTTAGCAGCGCTGAAATCGGCATCCTGGGGTTTGTTTCAAATTATGGGATTCAATCACAATCTCTGCGGTTTCAACGATGTGCAATATTTCGTGGCGGCGATGTACGCTTCCGAAGGCAAACAATTAGAAGCTTTTGTGGCGTATGTGCAAAATCAAAATCTGGCAGCTTTCTTAAAAAATCGCGAGTGGGCAAAGTTTGCTTACCATTATAATGGAGAAAGTTACCGCGCCAATGATTACGATGGCAAACTTGCTCGTGCTTACGATCGCTGGTCAAATTCAGTAGCAATTTTGCACTAATTTTTTCAGGATTCAATGCCCATAGTACCCGAATAGGGTACTATTTTTTAGCAAATATCGCTACAATGGGTGAATTACCAGAGCTAAAACTTGGGTTAACTTTAAAAGTAGTGACACAAATTAATTATGAACTTAAAAAATTTGACAAACAAGTGCTTAATTTCTGCGATCGGTCTAAGTTCGATCGCCAGCGGATTTTTCGCATTCGCTTCGCCAACTCTTGCCGATACAGTTTTAAGAAACGCCGAATGGCGGATAAATATTGGCAATGAAAATTCCTGGAATGGCGTCAACGGAACGGGGAATTTAACTTATCGAGGATGCGATACAAAAAATCGCTGTATCTCTTTAAGAAACGGTACAATTACTTGCCGAGATGGAGTTTGCACAAAGGCTTGGCGTAATGGAGAATATTCTTATGCGATTACTTCTCCCGTTACTCAAAACGGTAACGCACCCTCAACCTTAACGGTAAGGAAAGGTGCTAGCGTTATTGTTCGCAGTACCGGATTGAGATAGAAATATAGGCATCGGGAAAATTAATCAAAAAATGGGAGGTTGGATTTCGCGGAGGTGAAAACCAACCTATTGCAATTGGAGGAATAATGCGTTACGCGGTGGTGATTGAAAAAGCAGAAGGTAATTATTCCGCTTACGTTCCCGATTTACCTGGGTGCGTAAGTGTTGGAGATACTATAGAAGAAGTGAAACAAAATATTCAAGAAGCGATCGAATTTCATTTAGAAGGAATGCAAGA
>NZ_JACJUP010001363.1:0-1586 GCF_014748295.1 Planktothrix sp. FACHB-1355
CAAAGGTTTAGCTTTTTCTCAACTTGTTGCCATTGGCTCTTCGATCGGCTAGTATCGACAATCTGTTACCCACCTTGTTTAATACCTACTTGCTTTCTTGGGTTACGTAATTTTAAGGAGCTGACGCCCCTATACCATAGATGAGCATTACGATATATATCGCTGGTTAGTTTTAATATTTATTTTAATTTGTTTAACTAATTATTACAATTATTTTTTAACTATTCTTAAGCTGATTTAACAAAATTCAATATAATTGTAATTGTAACTTGCAACTCTTGAGAAACTGGAAAAAATTTAATCAAAGTGCTATATCTCTCCGCTCTTGCGTAGATTAACGTCTGCTAGCAGAACAAGTTAAAGTTGTGTTAGTAGGGTAGAGTAAAAAACTGGAACAAAAATTATGTCTTCAAGTTTAGATCGTATGCCGACAATCTTAGCAGTGGATGATAGCGTCGTCACCCAAGAAATGGTCAAACGCGCTTTATCCACAGACTATCGGGTTCTCGTGGCAGGAAATGCTGTAGACGCCTTGGCAATGATTTACCACGAGAAAATTGCTGTATTATTACTGGACGTTTCCATGCCCGGTATTGATGGTTTGGAATTTTGCCGCACGGTGCGTAACTTACCGCAGTTTCGCGAACTACCCATTATAATGCTAACGGCAAGAGACAAACTGTTTGACAAAGTGCAAGGACGTCTGGCAGGTGCGACAGAATATTTAACTAAACCGTTTGATAGCAATCAATTGCGTCAGGTAGTAGGTAAGTTTGTCAGTGTTAACTTACCTTCGGAAGTTCAAGGAGAAGCCTAAATAAATTTTAGATTTTAGATTTTAGATTTTAGATTTTACATAGGGGTTTCCCTATCCAATTTGTGGGAGCTAAATCAACCATTACTTGAGGTAAAACAAAATTATTGATATTATCACTGCCGACCTTCAGTGTCGCGGGAGTCTTCTTGCACAGGCGCGATAAATTCCCGGATGGCACGCAACGCAGCAGGATGGGGCAAAGAATTGGGATGGACTTGTTTGAGCCAGTTAGCTGCTTCCCAGAGTTCCATTTTTTCATATTTGCACAAATAAGCAATACAAACGGTAGGCGATCGCTCGATTCCTGCCAAACAATGAACGTAGGTTGGCATAGATTTCTCCAAATTTTCGCGCACAACCGTCACCGCTCCGGCTAGTTCTTCTACGGTCATCTCATTTGTATAAAATCTATCCGGTAACACCAAACGCAAACATTGAAAATTATCGGTAATATCTTTTGGCAAAGCTCCTTCTTGTTCGGCACACAGAGTCAGCACAAATTTAATATTAGCTTTTAAAAGTGCAGTAGAGTCACCAGGTTGGGGTAATCTGCCTACAGCCAGCTTTCCAGGGAGTACCCAGTCTATGGAAAGTGCCTTTATCGGGGAAGAAGATTTGGTTTCGATTCCCAGGAGTCGTCTGACTTGGTTAATCATTTGTGGGGGAAAGACCTTAACTTTAGCTTTGGGTAGGTGACAGCGGCGATTTGCTGTGCCTGTTTTAGCTATAGCATACTTTGGATATATTCGGATAAGTTATATCGAGCGAT
>NZ_JACJUP010001364.1:0-1585 GCF_014748295.1 Planktothrix sp. FACHB-1355
ACCAGCATCATTGCATCAACCGAACCCAATCCCAAACTAAAAATATTACTTTCATCTGATAGGGTTTCTGGATTGACATTGGGTAAAATTTCTAATAGCACTTTCTTGGTTTCTGCTTTTATGAATTCGACGCTCTTCATGACTTTACTCTCTTGTTTTTACTAAATTAAATCTTTTCTCAAAATTTTACCTAACGCACTTTTAGGAATTTCTTCTCGAAATTCAATGATTTTCGGGATCTTAAACTCTGTCATCCGCTCTTTACAGAAGAGTACAATTTCTTTTTCTTCAATTTTTGCTCCCTCTTTTGTCACGATTGCTGCTTTGATTATCTCTCCGATATCATCTTGTTTCACACCTACAACTACAGCTTCCTGGATCGAGGGATGAGTTGTCAAGATAGCTTCTATTTCCAAAGGATCGACTTTATAACCTCCTGTATCGATCAACAGCTTCTTTCTACCAGTAATATAAAGATGACTGTTGTTATCTTTTTTGCCTAAGTCGCCAGTTAAAAACCACCCATCCTTAAATGCTTGTTGATTTAGTTCTGGCATATTATAGTAGCCGCTGGTAAGTGCTTCACTTTTGATGGCTACTTCTCCAATTTTACCAACAGGAAGCTCTTCTTCTGCATCGCTAAGTATCTTTACCTGGACATTTTTCATGGGAATACCGACTGAATCGTAAGTATTTTCCATGTTTGTATCTAAATTAATCGAAATCGACCCAGCTTCTGTACAGCCATAGAGTTGTCTGATGGGAATTTTAAACCGAGTCAGGAACTTGTCAAAAATTTCTTTATTTAAAAAATTACCAGCGGAAAAGCATAATCTTAAAGAAGATAAACCGACTTCGAGATCGGATGCTATATCTGCCAAAATATTAAAAATGTAAGGAATAGCAGGTAAAATTGTCACTTTCTCGCTTTGGAGCAGTTCCAATATCCTTTGACGCCTAAAAATAAATGGTACTTCAACAGGATTTCCCTGTTGCAAAACTTGCTCTAATATTACCAAAGTTGCTCCATTGGAGATGGCAGCCAACAGGCAATTTCCTAAACCGTGAGCGTGATACAATGGTACTATACATAAAATATTATCTGTTGAGTTGACGTTAGTAGTTGCGGCGAAGTTTTTTACTTCGTGATATAAGTTATGTTGGGTTTTACCAATTCTTTTAGGTTTGCCTGTTGAACCAGAGGAATATTGATAAAGCACGCTCCCACTTTCAGAAGTGGCGTTTTCATAATTTTTAGTTTCTTCTGTGACAATCAAATCATAAAAGTATCTGGTTGATGGCTCGATTCCATCTACAATAATTAATTCTATATTTTGGTCTATTTTGGCAATAATATTACGACAAAGCTCGACCCGTTTTAAATCGGTAATAATGGCTTTAGGCTTGCTATCACTGATGTAGTAACTAATTTCTTCTTCTTTAAAAAGGTGGTTTAACGGCAGTGCGATCGCATTGATTTTAGCAGTTGCATAAAAAGCGATCGCAAATTCCGGACAATTAGGCAAAATCAATGCTATACAATCACCCTGTCTGATGCCAATTGCTCCCAGACCCTTACTTAAAC
>NZ_JACJUP010001365.1:0-1528 GCF_014748295.1 Planktothrix sp. FACHB-1355
CCAAAAGCTAATCCAGCCCGTGAGGCGAAAATAAAGGGCTATTTGCCTGAGTGCTGAGGGAACTGATTGTGACTCCGATCTATCTGGCATAGGTATTCCCGCTGGCGGTATTAGCACAGGCTTCTAAACGTTCCTCTTGAGAGCTTACCCAGTCAATTCTTAAATGACTGAGATTTTGGCCCGCTACTTGGATATGCAGTTAGCGCAGATCTCCTGCGAGCGTACCGGGAGGTCAGGTAAGCGATTGTGCCAATGCCATTATGCGTCAAAACAGGGCTCTGTGTATGTTGTTTGGCACGATGGACAGATCTGCTAGGTTTGGTAGCAATCCTTTAAAAAAAATAAAATTTTAAAAAAATTCGCCTTTTCGCACAAATAAATCGATCGCATACAACAAAGTTTTACCCCCAGGTATTCTACGATGAAAGCAGCAATTCTAGAATCCCTACCTGACTGAGGGAAATTTGAGTCATTGCATATATTGTGCAAAGCGCAATTTAACGCTTAAGGCTCAATAACCCAATAAGTCTGGTAGGGCTCCTTAAAATTAACTTTCTAGAATCGATCGTAATAATCAGCAGTTCCCGATCGGACATAATGGAACTGGATCGCCATTCACCCTCGTAGCGATGTTGCCTGTCCCTATGCTGTAAGGACTGTCTGAAAATATTCTTGGTTCAAGATG
Source organism: Planktothrix sp. FACHB-1355 (assembly GCF_014748295.1). NCBI lineage: Bacteria > Bacillati > Cyanobacteriota > Cyanophyceae > Oscillatoriales > Microcoleaceae > Planktothrix > Planktothrix sp. FACHB-1355. Next base: position 686 of record NZ_JACJUP010001365.1, read on the forward strand.
CTCTTACCTAAAAAATCCCGCTGAATGTTCCTGCTATTGTGTCCAGCACATGGCATCCACAAGTTCATTGAGCGGGTAAGGCGACTTATCTGTGAAAAAACCTTGACATCAGAGGGTTGCCCCAACGATTCAAAAAGGCATTAGTTATAGAACGTCAGTGCTGAAAAGGTGTAAAAGCTGCGATGGGAATTGGCAAAAGATTATTGCTGTTCTGGAGGGGGAATAAAGATCGACACTTACGTTCAAAAACATATGCCTCTTAAACAAATTTGGAAAAACCGCTCAACGAATTATGGAAATGAAATTTGAAGATATTTACCAATTCTTTGACAATCCTCCTCCCATCTACCTGAGTAAGGAGTTAGCCGTTTGCTACGTCCTCTCTGTTTTAGTGCGGGGTGAGTCCTATGGAACGGAACTAATCCAGCTTATAGAGAGTGAATATCCCGCTTATCGGCTTTCCGATACTGTCCTGTACAGCGCTCTCAAATTCTTGGAGGAAGAACAAGCAATTTCTGGTTACTGGAAAAAAGTAGAAGGGCGCGGGCGTCCCAGGCGGATGTATCGTATCCGTGCTGATTGGCGGGATCGTTCCCAGGATTTGGCTCGTCTTTGGCATGAGTATGCGACTAAAACCAACCACTTTCATCCAGAAGAATCCGGCCAGCGCGAACCGGTTCGAGAAGGTGGCTAGAAATAGTGAAGTTATGTAAAGTAGAGGGAGTAAAAATACTCCAAAACTTTTTGAGGTATCGCGGTGGGGCGTTTTTGGATTGAGTGCCAACATCAAATCTAAAATCGCCAACCCCTTCCTGAATCAAATCCATGATCGCGACAATTCTT
>NZ_JACJUP010001366.1:0-1564 GCF_014748295.1 Planktothrix sp. FACHB-1355
CGTGTGCTCTTCCGATCTATTTCAAAGATCGAGTGTATTCTTCATGGTCGTCATAATGCTCTTCAAAGAAATTACCATCTTTATATCCAAATAAGATGCAATTAGAATCTATTCGCTTGAAAAAAAATTGCGAATAGCTGCTTTTTATCTCTTCAAAATATCCCTGGAGATAACCATAAAAGTAGGTGATAAATTCATTGATATCTTGCCGGGAGAATTCTTCTGGAAACGGTTGATGAATTACCCTTGCGTCATAGCTATCGTGAGGCTGTAATTGTTTGCGAATTCCGAAATTCACAGAGCCTCTGTGGTCGTAGATATTCAGCAAGTAATCAAATTCATGTCCGGCTTTACTCACTTCTAGAAAAAATGGGAAGGAAAACGATCCTTTCCAATCGTCAAAAAATTTGCCGCTTTCTCCGCATAATTTTTCTAGTGTAACATAGATTTGGGCAAGATTTAAACTTTCGGCTCTGTCTCTTAAATAAAGATAAAAATCTATATAAAATCCATAATCATCGGCGATGGCAAGGCTATTTTTCCAAAGTTCATAATATTTCCTGTCATCGAGTCTTTCAAGCCTGTAATGATTGCTGCTAATATCGATATTGATAACTTTATTTTTTATCCTGTTCATCATAACTTTGAACGCGATGTTCGCTTGGTAAGGATCTGGTGCGATGGAACGAATATATTATATATATCGCGTTTAAATGAATTTTCCCCATTTAAAAATAGTAGGGACACGGCATAGTTAATATTTTATCCCTTATCCAAATATTGCAAATGCTGTGTCCCTACATCCTTAAATCCCCCGCCTTTCCTCCAACCAATTCACCAAATCAGAAACATCCGAAAAATCAAACAACGCTTCAATCAAATCCTCCAACTGTGCAACAGATAAAGCTTGAATGCGTCCTTGTAACTCAGGTGACAGCACACCAAAGCGGCGCGTCAGCGGACGCATCACCATCGCTAGTGCTTCTTGTTGTCTTCCTTCTTGCAAAATATCTTGATAAATCACCGATTCCCGCATAATTCCCTCCCGGAAAAGATTGCGAATCAAATTTCTGTTAAACCTCAAACCAGCTAAAATTTCGGTAGAAGCCGAAATTTCCTGGCGTTGGACAATTGACTCTATCTTACCTACTTCTGATGCTACGCGATTCAGCAACCCAGCCGCATCATCGGCAGCTGCCAAAACAGCCATTGGTAGCAACCCCGGATCTTGTAATAATGGTTCTGGGGATTGTTCCCACATCCGAATTACTTGATATCCATGACTGGTTAATCCCTGGCGGAACTCATTCTCAAACACGGCTGGATTATTCATTTGTTGCAGCCAGATTAGCACCTGCGTTACTGGCAGATTATATTGCCAATAAAGTCGCACCCAATAATTTAGCATCCGCAGGGGCATCGGTTTACCAGTTGGGACTTGCACTTGAAATTCTAAATGCAGAATTTCTGATTGAGTGCGTAAAAGTGTTACTGAATCAGCCCGAATAGGTTCTAAACTTAATTCAGTTTTTAACACTTCTACCCTAGTTGTCGGTTGTCCTAA
>NZ_JACJUP010001367.1:0-1510 GCF_014748295.1 Planktothrix sp. FACHB-1355
ACTTCTTCTCGTTTTTGTCGGACGCTGCGAATCACCGCTAACGGCTGCAAATTTGGATGGCAAAGCTCGTGCCATTTGGGAATCGCATCTGATTCTTTGCTAATAATAATATAGTGCGTACATTGTTCGACCAGAGGCGCTTTCTCTGTCTGCGGTTTCCCACCCACATCAACCAAAACCAAATCGACAACTTCCCGCAAATTCTGTACCGCCGAGCTATGGTATTTAAAGAAATTAGGTATTAACTTCGCCGTTTCCGGATGTTCGTGCAATCGAAACTCATTTTCTACAATCAGCTTTTTAACTAAATCCCTATTCGCTCCTTCGTAAGCCCAATTTCCCTCACCATCCCAAGAAGCGCGATGTACAAATACTCGTCCAACCGCTCCGGTTTTCATCAAATTAAAACGCAAAGCATTCGACAAAACGCTTTTGCCGCTGTCAGGCGAACCACCTATTAAAATTGCCGGACAAGGAGTGCGGTTGAGCAATACAGGTATCGCATCGCCTATACTTATTGTTGATATCCGAGTTTGAATTACAACAATTAATTTTTCTTTAGCGGCATGGCATCCTATCCAAGGCGCTTGCCAACAGCGTTCTACTAAATTGGCATACAACCAAGTAGGAGCTTGACCGTCTAAAATAACTTCTCTGCTCAAGTCCAGTTCGTCAGGAAGTTTTATCTGTGCGAGTACATCAGTTTTTATCAATTCCCGAAACATTACTAAGTTAATTGCCAGAGTTTGATAAATTCCCATTTCGGTTTTTAGTTCGGTGACTTGCAGTTCAACTTGTTTTTGTAAAGTTATCGTATTCATTTTTATTCCTTTTGTTTTGTTGCGTTTTTTGGAAACAGTAGGGTGCGTTAGGCACGGCAATTTAATTTTTGGTTGCCATACTCAATTTCTCGTCCGTGCGTAACACACCCTACTGCTACGTACCTGTTGTTTTGCGAAATATGGCTGCGGGTAAATTGACTTTGAGAACTTCTCCGAGTGCAACTTCGCGAGTGTGGGTAGCGATGACTACCGCACCTCCTGACTGAGGTGTTGGTTCTCCTAAGCGGGGGTCGAAGCAAGCTACCCAAGCGGCGGGGTGACAAGCGTGAACTAAATAGGCGTACAACCAAATTGGCGCTTTTCCTTCAATGACAACGCCTTGACTCCATACCATTTCCTCCGGTAGGAATAAATTTTTCAGGTCGGCTGGTACAATCAGTCCATCCTGTGTGTTGATTTGGATGTGCAGGTGTTGGTAGGTCAGACCTGACTGAGTTTGCTCCCGAAACAGTTGTAATTGAATGGCTGACATTAAATAATAGGTTGAATGAGTTATTGCTACTCTATCAAACGGGTGGAAGCACCAGCTTCCAAGATGAGGCATACTTAGAAAGGAAGGCGAATCGCTGAAATCGGGAGAGTAGCTTGGAAACGGTCAACCCCTTTTGGAATGAACCTCCTCGCGTGGAACTGCTGCAATGGCTGGCGCGGGGAGATTTAAAACAAAG
>NZ_JACJUP010001368.1:0-1553 GCF_014748295.1 Planktothrix sp. FACHB-1355
TCAGAAATCCCTTAATTGCCAGTGCCTTTGCTGCTTTAACCGGACTGATAGTTTATGGCACCGTTCAAGCAGGAGAATACTTAAGCTTTAAGCAAGAAGCATCCAGAGAAATTAGCAAAGAATTCGGACAAGTCGATCGCGCCATTGCTGACAAAATGATTGACGCCTACTTAAATCAAGAAACAGGAGCCACAGGTTTCTGGGGATTTATGAAATACAGCGCCAAACAAGGTGTTAAAATAGGCAAATTCGGTACAGAAGGCGCTCAACTCGACGAAACTTTTACTTGGGTTTACTGGTTAATAGAATTAGCGATAATCGATGGCATAGCAATTGCTTTAGCTTACTTTGCTGCCCAACAACCATTCTGCGAGAGTTGCAATGGATGGTACGGCGAGAAAGAGCGCGTAGGAAATGTGGAAGGTCTTTCTTCCGAAAACTTTTTGGATTTGGTAAAAAAAGAGAATTTTATCCAAGCAGGTCAACTAATTAATCCAGCGAAAGATATCCCGGTTCCCAGTTTAGAAGTCCACCTTCAGAATTGCCCAACCTGCAAAATAAGCGGCTCCATGCTAACAGTAAGTCAGGCATCTTTAAATTCAAAAGGCAATTTAGAATTCAAAGAATCTCTGCAAGGAATGATTTCCCCCAGCCAAAAATCTTATCTGCTGAAAAACGCTAAAAGCGAAACACAAGCCGAACCAGAAAATAGCTGAAGCTGGTCAACGAGATCGATCGCATTATCCCATTTTTCCATCAATTGTAAAGTGCGTCAGACTCGATCGATTAGTAATACAGAACAACTTTAACCTCTGACGCAACCTACAAGATACTTTCCATTCTTGTGGGGTGGGCGGGACGCCCGCCCAATTGTCAGCCCTTGCCGAAGATTAATAATATCTGATAAACTCATTAGTCAGACGTCTGCGTAAGCGTTGAACTCGTTGGTATTGACTGCTAGGCCCAGAAACAAACACCATCACACTATCACCTTCCGGCGCACAAATTAAGTAGGCAGAAATATCGCCAAATCGCCCGAAAGCAGCAGATCGTCTGAGAACACCAGTTTGAGTCGCTCTTTGACTTCTCAAAAAATTAACACCATTCGTCAAACAATCTCTTAGACTGGCATAGCCTGGAGGGTCACTCATTCGGCTACCCCCTTCAAGGCTATAAATATCAATCCACTCGCTCCAATCACTCGTAGTTGAATCTGCCAAAGCTGGCGTTGATAAATTCAGCAATCCCATACTTAAAATCGTTGCCATAGCCGGCAACCAATTTGCTTTATTTTTAAACTTAATTCCGTTGGACATAGGTAGAGGAAAAACCTGCGAACTAATCTTTAGTTAAACAACGCTGTCAATATATTCACAACACGCCGCCAGTTTTCCGGAAAGATGAGCTCGCTATCGATCGAATTCCCATTTGGGCAAATTAATCAGGTTTCTTTATCTCAGTTTGGCCGATAGATCCAGAGTTATAAATAGCATCCAGCCTCTCTTTTACAGCCGGAGGAATAGCCGTAAAATAGATATGAAAACTGCCATCCC
>NZ_JACJUP010001369.1:0-1547 GCF_014748295.1 Planktothrix sp. FACHB-1355
CTCGTTCGCTGTCGAATCTCAAGCCTGGTAGCGAGTCGGACTACGGTGAGGTGAAGAAGAGAAGAAGTATTGCTGTCACCGATACTGGCTATGAGGGGTTGCGTTTATTGGCGCAGGCTTGTGGTTGCAGTTTGAGTGAGTATTTGGAAAGGTTGGGTAGAGGTATGGTTTGTGCTACTGATGTAACTAATGATATGCGATCGCACTCTCAATCCAACCTTACTAAATAAAAAAATGATAGTTAATTATACAAGTTTGTATAAAGGCGATAGTGGTGTCAATGGCTTATAGTGAATTTACATTGAATAAATTTAAAAAAACGTTCAATTTACGAATTGATGAATCGGCTGATTTATTTGCCACCATTGCATCTGTACATCCGAGTGAAACTTTAAAAGCTTCTTTAGCAGAAACGACTGAACTTGCTTTAGCTATAAATACAGAAAAAGCGCGGTCTGAATTAATTATTACGCCAATTTTGTTGGAAGTTAGGAGAGGTAAAAATTATCAGATTAGTTTGTTTTCTGGGGTGGATTTCAATGTAGATTTTGAGCAAGGATTAAATGGCTATTGCGATTTTATTATTAGCCGCTCTAAGGAGCAATTAACTATTAACGCACCTGTGGTGTTGATTGTGGAAGCAAAGAATGAGGATATTAAAGGAGGGTTAGGTCAATGTGCGGCGGCGATGTTGGCGGCACAGTTGTTTAATCAGCAGGAAGGAAATGATATTAAGACAATTTATGGCGCGGTAACTACGGGGGATATTTGGAAGTTTTTGAAGTTGGATGGCTCTGATGTGTTTATTGATTTGAATAATTATTATATTCGGGAAGTTGATAAGATTTTGGGGATTTTGTTTGAGAGCGTTCAAGAGCGAAATGGTGAAATGAATTAGAAGTAGCTAATTCAGCTATCATTACTTTTGGCTCTGACGAGCTTTTAACCGTGACGAATTAGGGAAAATCCCATGATTACGATCGCGGTTACTCATAATGCTGCTAACGTAATTGGAATGCTTTCGCAGCAGGCAATTAAAACTCTCAAACAAGCAGAGTTTTGTGTAGTCAAGCAAGAGGGTGATTATGGATTCACGGGAAGTTTGACAATTCCATTGTTACCTGAAGAAGGCTTGACTTGGCAAGGCGTGAAAAGCTGTTTAGAAAATTCTGGATATCAAGTGTTAATAGTTTGTTAGTTTCCGTAACTCTATCCTGGCATGGCGTAAGAGCCTGCCGGGATTATTTTTTTATTGGGCTGTCGCCCCTTCAAGAAGAACAGTTCAATTGAGCAAAACTATGACTGCGTGGATAAAAAACTGGTTCAGCAATATGGAGAGCTTAGAAAAACCTATCATTGTTGATGGTATTGAATATCCAACAGTGGAAAATTTCTACGCCGCCTCCAAAACTTTGGATGTTCAACAAAAGCGTAAAATTGCCACACTTACACCATCAGTCGCTAAAAAATATGCTCGGACTATCCCATTACGTTTTGATTGGGAAGAAGTTAAGTTGGCCATCATGCTTATTGAGATCGGAAGAGCG
>NZ_JACJUP010000137.1:0-9331 GCF_014748295.1 Planktothrix sp. FACHB-1355
ATAGAACTAAGTTCAAACTTTGGCATCAGCCTATGGACAGATGCAATAGAGCGAAATATTCGTTTACATTTCTTAATAAATTGTCGGCAAGTCAGGAGCTAGGGATGAAAGCGCAATATATGCAAAAGTGGAACAAGAAGCTGGCTGGCTTTATGGCGGTGGTAGGAGTGAGCGCCCTGATTTATCTGCCAACGATGGCGCAAGCAGGGTCGAGAAATAACGAAACTAGCCAAAATCGGCCTACTACCAGTCAGCCAACCCAAGAAGGTACGTCTGCATCTGGGGAAATGGCCTCTGAGAGCGATACCATAGTAGCGATCGCTTCTGCCAACGATAACTTCAAGACATTGACCAAAGCTTTGCAAGCGGCAGAACTGACGGAAACTCTGTCTGGAAACGGCCCATTCACCGTCTTTGCACCTACGGATGCCGCATTTGCAGCTTTGCCTCAAGAAACGTTACAAAAGTTGTTGCTGCCAGAAAACAAAGCTCTACTGACCAAAATTTTGACTTACCATGTCGTTCCCGGTAAAGTTCTCTCCAGCGACCTGAAAACGGGAGAAGTGAAAACCGTGGAAGGCAGTCCTGTCAGAGTGCGGGTGGATGCTCGCAAAAAGCAAGTGATGGTGAATAATGCCAAAGTTACTCAGGCTGATATCCAAGCCAGCAACGGTGTTATCCACGTAATTGACAAAATCATTCTGCCTCCGGAATTGCAATCTAGACTTCGTTAATTTTTCCTAAGTATCGGAAATCGGGTTTCTGGCAATTGTCCTTCTCTAAAAACGGAGACTGTTCGTCTAGAAACCCGATTTCTTTGCATAAGTTCTTTTCTATAAAAATTTACCATTACTAATTAATCCCACTCTTTCCACAAAATTGCGTAGATTTTAAGGTCGTGATAGCTGCCTTTGGCAAATAGGTGTTCCCGCAGGATGCCTTCAAACTGCATACCAACTTTTTCCATAACTCGTGCGGAAGCAATATTTTCAATCTTGCATCTGGCTTCAATTCGATTTAGCTCCATTGTGCGAAAACCAAAGTCAATGACAGCACGAACCGCTTCTGTCATATATCCTTTTCCCCAATATTTTCTGGAGAGTGCGTAGCCAACTTCGGCGCGATCGTCGTTATAAATCCAATCAACAAATCCGCAGGTTCCAATTATCTTGCCGTCTGCTTTGTGTTGAATTCCCCAAGGCGAAACTTCATGATTTGCATATTCATTGATGACGGCATTGAGGAAGGTTTTAGTATCTGCGATCGACTCATGCACTGACCAGGTAGTCCACTGGGAAACTTCCGGGTCGGAGGCGTACTCGAACATATCATTTGTATCCTCCCAGTTGAGTTTCCGCAGTAGGAGTCGATCGGTTTCTAGAACGGGTAAATCGCTAAAGATGTTTTGAATTTGCACTGCTGTAAGATTGCGATCGAAGTTTACCAGTGTTCGGATGGGCGATCGCACTTCCCAAACCTACTAGCTATCAAGCATAACTTGACATCTATCGCTAGGAAGAGGTTAAAATTATAACCGCAATAGGAAATGATTATCCTGCAAAAGTTAACTAATCTGGCTTTGATAGTTTTAGGGATCTGGGTATGAAATGGGGGTTCTTTGTCCGAGTGCTGACGGGGTGTGCCATAGTCCTCGTCTCAACTGCTACCAATTAGATTGTTATGCTTAGTTTGTGTACGATCGTCAAAAACGAAGAAACATCCCTACCCACCTGTCTCAGCAGCGTTAAGGATGCGGTAGATGAGATGATAGTGCTGGATACCGGGTCTACGGATAGAACCCCCGAAATTGCCAAGCAGTTTGGCGCGAGGGTTTATCATTTTGAATGGCGCGATGATTTCGCAGCTGCTAGAAATGAGGCGCTGAAATACGTGGAGGGGGACTGGATTTTAGTGTTGGATGCGGATGAGGTGCTGACGCCGCAAATTGTACCGCAGTTAAAACAAGCAATCCTTCAACCTGGCAATTTGGTTGTTAACTTGGTGCGACAAGAAGTAGGCGCAATCGGGTCGCCTTATTCTTTGGTTTCCCGCTTATTTCGCAATCATCCGGCGATTCGTTTTTCGCGTCCTTATCATGCGATGGTGGATGATAGCGTTGTGCAATTGTTGCAGCGAGAACCGCAATGGCAGGTGGGTTATTTGCCGGATGTAGCTATTTTACATTACGGCTATCAACCGGAGGCGATCGCATCGAAAAATAAATTCCAAAAAGCACAGGCGGCGATGGAAAGTTATCTGGCAAAACATCCAGATGATGCCTATGTGTGTAGCAAACTGGGAGCATTATACGTGCAAGCTGGCGATATTGCGCGGGGAGTCGAACTCCTGAAACGCGGTTTAGATGCAAAATCAATTGATGATTTGGTGCTGTACGAACTTCACTACCACTTGGGCATTGCTTACGAGCATTTGCAACAATTAAGTTTAGCTAAATACCATTATCAAGCTGCCACTCAAGTACCGATATTCCCGAAGTTAAAATTAGCAGCTTACAATAATTTGGGTAATGTACTCAAGGATAATTCTAAGCTTCAGGCGGCTAAAACTGCATACGAAACTGCGTTACAAATCGATCCTAATTTTGCTCCCGGTTACTACAATTTGGGGATGACATTAAAAGTGTTGGGGCGTTTGGAGGATGCGATCGCAGCTTACCAAAAGGCCATAAATTTGAATCCAGATTATGCAGAAGCTTACCAAAATTTAGGTGTTGTTCTCCTGAAAGTTGGCTATGTGCAAGAAAGTTTGTCAGCGTTTGCCAGAGCGATCGCGCTTCACGAACAGCATAACCCATCGGAAGCGCAACGACTTCGCCAAGGTTTGAGAGAAATGGGCTTTAACGTTTAACATACCGATCGCAAAGCCCACAACTGGGAACAGCAAGCCCTAAGTAACGATCGTTACTTCCCCAGTATCGAGATCGTAACGACCTCCTACAACTTTTAGTTTACCTTCTCGAACCATTTGAGCCAGCATCACTGAGCTTTCTAGCAAGGATTTTACTTGAAATTGAACATTAGCTACGACTGTATTTTCAACTAAATTACCTGGTTTGTTTCTGACGCTTTCGACTGCTGGCTTGATGTCCTCAACAAAAGTGCCAATTCTACCGGGGAGCGGTTCGCCTTTGACTGCGGCTGATACTGCACCGCATCTTTCATGACCCAAGATCATGATTAATTGAACGCCCAATTCTACAACAGAGAATTCCAGACTGCCTATAACGTAAGGACTTATGACATTACCAGCTATGCGGACTACAAATAAATCCCCAAGACCTCGATCTGTAATAATTTCCGCAGGTACTCGCGAATCGGCGCAACTGAGGATAGTCGCAAAGGGATGCTGAGCGGTGGCGACTGACCTCAAACGTCCCCGCGATTGGTCGGGATATTCTCGCTTGTCCTGCACAAACCTTTTATTCCCATCCAGCAATTTTTTCAAAGCTTCATCGCCACTAACTGGTTTAAAATCTGTTGGCTCTCCTTGTGCGACCGCCAATTGTGAATTGACAGCTTTCTGTCTGCTCCACAGTACTGCGCCAGTAGCAGCAACACCAACCCCTCCAATCCCTGCCAGTTTCAACAGATGGCGACGGCCAAGATATCCATTTATTCGAGTCATAAGTGTGTTTGACTGCAATTTTCTTCCTCCTTTAGGAGGATGTTCATTATATAAAATTACCATCTATATCTAAAGATTGAATTTTAAAGATCGCAAAACTTAAGATATAGTACAAGAATAAGGCCAGACGCGAGTGCGCGGGTATGGCCTACTCGCCTTGCTTGCCGAAGGATATCGCTGTACTATCATCAGAACTATGCAAGTGCCATATCTCGCAGGCATTTTCATTTACCCGATTAAATCTCTCGACGCAGTATCGGTTACTCAAGCAACCGTTCTTGCCAGCGGAGCTTTAGAGCAAGATCGAGAGTTTGCTATTATCGATGCAAAAGGTCGATTTGTCAATGGCAAGAATAATGCCAAAGTACATTTGTTGCGATCGTCCTGGGATGAAGCAGCAAACACCGTCTCCCTACAAATACAAGGTCAAGCAGAAAAACGAACATTTCATTTAGAACAAGAAGGCAAGGAATTACAAGCTTGGTTAAGTGACTTTTTCGGTTTTCCAGTTCAAATAACTAGAAACTCCCTCACCGGTTTTCCAGACGATCTAATTGCATCGGGGCCAACAGTTATTAGTACTGCTACTGTGGAAACAGTTGCATCTTGGTTTCCGGGAATTAGTGTAGATGAAATGCGACTGCGCTTGCGAGCTAACCTGGAAATTGGCGGAGTACCTCCGTTTTGGGAAGACCGACTGTTTGCAAATGTCGAAGAAGTTGTGCGATTTCAAATAGGAGAAGTGTTGTTAGAGGGAATTAACCCTTGCCAACGCTGTATTGTTCCGACCAGACACTCCCGTACTGGAGAAAGTTATGCGAATTTCCAAAAAGTATTTTTGCAAAAGCGGCGAGAAACTTTGCCATCTTGGGTAAATTCATCGCGTTTCAATCATTTTTATCGCCTGAGTGTGAATACGAAAGTGCCAAGATCGGAAGCGGGAAAGATTTTACATATTGGAGATGAAATTAAGTGCTTGTCAACTGAGCATATGTCATAGGCGCTCTCCTATCGCTGGAGGTAATTTCAAATTTCTGATTTCCCAGCGCACTTTTTCAATTTGCCATCTGAAATTATGTGCATTCAATCGGTAATAATCTCGGTAATACTGGATCTATGACTGTAATAAACTCGGATCGGGCGATCGATACCTTTAAAACGATATTCTCCCATATCGTCTAAAGCTATACGTTGAGATGGCCGCAACATATTATAAGTTGTTTCGCTCACCACACATTTACCGATCGGACAAATTGCTTCCATTCGAGATGCCAAGTTAATAGTTGCTCCCAACACCGTATAATCTACTCTTTGAGAACTACCTACATCTCCCACTACAGCTTTACCTGTATTAATAGCAATTCGCAATTGTAGCGGTTCGCGCAAGGCTTTTTTGGCATTAAGATTATCCAGGCGATCGAGCATTCCTTTGGCAGCGGCAAAAGCTCTGTCTGCATGATCTGGCTGAGGTTCAGGAGCCCCAAAAAAGGCCATTATGCAATCTCCAATAAATTTATCGAGCGTTCCACCTGCTGTAAAAACTTCCTGCAACATTTCCTCAAAGAAACTGTTAAGCAAATTAGCAATTTCCGCTGGGCTCAAACGTTCTGAAAGAGCGGTGAAGCCAACGATATCGGCAAATAAAATACTGATCTCGCTTTCTTTAGGCAGAAGACGACTGTTTTCCAAAGTGCCTGCCATCATCATTTGTTGCACAACTGCCGGAGAGTGATAGCGTTCCAATCTGTGCCGAATCTTTTCTTCGTTTCTGAGTTTGCGGGTAAGCAGCCAACGTTGCACGCTCGCAGCTACTAGATTTGCTAATGTGGAAAAAAAGCTGATATCTTCCTCGCTTCCCTGATGAGAATCGTGCAAACAAACGTGCCCGTCGGCATAAAGAACTCCCACAACTTTATCTTCATCCCAAAGAGGCACAGCCATGACGTTATGGATGCCTTTATCGATGATGCTTTGTTCGCTATCAAATCGGTTGTCTTTTTGGGCATCAGCCGTTTGAATAGCTACTTTTTCATTAAAGACTTTTTGACAGATGGTGCGACTAATCCAACTTCCATCCGGTTTCAAATATTTTTGATCGTATACGTCTCTGGCAGCACCTTTGAGCAATTCAAGTTTTCCCGAACCATTAATATCAATTAATAAAGCTAAGCGCTCAATCTTGTCAAGGTAACGAAAAACGACTGCCTGCGCTGCTTTAAAAATTGCCTCTATAGATACAGCAGAATTTAAACCTTGGGCTATATCTAACAAATCTTTGAGACGGGAAATAGTTATCTCTTGACGATCGGCTTCATCGCCGCGATCGTCAGCTTGTATCCACTGCTGTCGTAAGTCTTGAACATTCCGAAAAATGGTCATTCCTACGACTTGAGTATCCATATCATCATTGTTGATTTTCAATGAGTCGTCATAGAATAGTGCGCTCAGATAAACGCTGCCTAACTGAATCACATCACCGTGCTTCAATATTTGAGGAGATTCAACCAATTGTTCGTTCACTACGGTACCGTTTCGGCTACCCATGTCTTCAATAAACCACACTCCCTCTGGTTTCTTAAAAATGCGAGCATGATATCGGGAAATGCCAAAATAAGGTAAGTGCCAATCGCAGTCGATCGCCCGACCTAAAGTAAAAATATCCCGGCTAACGATGATGGTTTTTTCTATATGTTGTTCGATGTATAGGTGCAGTTTAAGCTCAATCATTAATACCACCTGTTTTTGTTGGCAAAATATTTTCAATAGATACCCTGACGATCTTTAATAAGTTGGCCCAGGCTATGCGATCGCGTATATTTGCAGGCGAGCGCCTTTAGTTAGTACCACCATAACCGCATCGATCGCAAAATTGGTATCCATAAGACAATTGTGAAGAAGAAACAGGCCAAAACCTACTTCGATCCTAATTCACGCATAGGAGCGATCGCTCAGCATGAAACAATCCTAGATATTTCCTTTACCAAACTCAACTGCATTTGTCAGCGATCGAGATGTAGCCTTGGGATCGGGCGGTTGTTGCAGAAGTCGCTCGGCTGAAATTGTGGATGCTCGTGTATATTTTGTCAGCTTATATACTGACAGAAAGTACCATTTTTTGATATAATTGTATGATTTGCTTGTTTGCTTCGCAATGCCCATTATCGCACTCGATCGCAATTATTTTTAATTCTTTTGTGGATGAATATTTAATTTGGCGGCAATTCCAGAGGAATCCCACCTAAATTTCCTTTGCGAAAATCATTTAACAACTGACGCGCAGCGCGTTCCGCATCGCCTTGATATCGTTCGTTTGCCAAAGTCAACAAATAATCCTCACCAGTTACATTTGTAGCGTCTAAACCGTAACGAGATTCTAAAATAGATCTGGGCAACAAATTACCAGATGTATCTTGCAAATATCCAATTAAATCGACTAACTCAGCGGCTACCAACTGATTGTCGTAAGACGCTTCACCAATATCATCGCAAATAGCTAACTTAATTGCCGCTTCGCGATCGTCCAACTTGGCAGGAATCACGCCTGGTGCATCCAGCAATTCTATTCGATCGGAAATTTTGACCCAGCGCAGTTGGCGGGTCACACCGGGACGTGCGGCACTTTCCACCGCTCGGCGTCCCAACAAACGGTTAATCAGCGCTGACTTGCCCACATTAGGAAAGCCGATAACTACAGCGCGAACCGGACGGGGAAGCATACCGCGATCGCGCCTTTTTTTATTCACCTCCACCCCAGCTGCTTGGGCCGCCTTCACCACCGCTACTGTACCCTTACCGTGTTGTGCATCGGTAAAATAAGGCACTTCCCCTTGCGCCACAAACCACGACTCCCACAACTTCTGCACTTGCGGAGAAATCATATCCATGCGGTTGAGAACCAAAACCCGCGTTTTGCTACCAGTCCACTGAGAAACTTGGGGATGCTGCGTAGCTAGGGGAATGCGAACATCGCGCACTTCCAGCACCACATCCACAAGTTTGAGTTGTTCCTTGAGTGCTTTTTCAGCTTTGGCAATGTGACCGGGATACCATTGAATGGGAGGAGTAGTCATTAGTTATTAGCCATTAGCTATTAGTTAGCCAGAGAAACAGAAGCTTTTACTGGTTCGATTTGGGATTCTGCCACCTCTACAGTAATTGTTTCCACATTAAAACCTTCCAAGCTATAACCGTCTTCTTCACTTTCTGGCATAAGGTAATGTTCGACAATTGTTGCTAGATCGCCTTTTTTCAGACCGTACTTAGGGATATCCTCGCGCAATACTACCTCTGTAAATAAATTGAATTTCATAGCTGGCAATTTATAAGCCGTAAAACCATCAAAAACCGGGTTTCTTAGGGTAAAAAGTCCGAATATAAGTAGTAGAGCAGGAGAAACCCGGTTTCTAACCCCACCCAAACTTAATAATTACTCTAAGGGACAATCAAAACTGGACAGGGAGACAGATTGATCACCCGATTGGTTACGCTGTCGGACATTCCTTCTTCGGTCAAACCGAGACCGCGACAACCCATCACGATTAAATCCGCGTCAACTTCGTCAGCTACATCACAGATAGTGAAGGCAGGCTTACCCTCGCGTTCTATAGCTTCAGCGGAAATTCCTCGCTCGGCAAATAGGGACTTGGCAGTTTCCAGCAGTTGTGCTACTGCTTCTGGGGAAGTCATGGCATCTGCGTTAGCAGACTCCCCCTCTTCTGGTGGGGGTTCTAGAACGGACAGCAAGATCAGACGACTGCCGTACTTTTTCACCACATCGACAACCACATCAGCCGCTTCGCGGGCTTCGCGACTTCGATCGACTGGAAACAAAACTGTATTAAACATTTACGCACCTCTCGATCCCCGACTCTTTTGACACTCACCGCACTTTTAGGCCGGTGATTCTTCGTTCATAGACCCGACTTGCAAGAGACAGGATTGCTCCAGCCAGAGTAGAGGTCGAATCTCCTGAAGCGTTCGGATCTAAGATCCAAGTTCCGGTATGCCCTACCGTACTCAAGCGTCATTTCAGGATATTGATAGCGGCATTCCAATCTCTATCCAGAACAAATCCGCACTTACAACTATGGGTTCTTGTTGATAGAGATTTCTTGACCGTTGCACCACAGTTAGAACATTCTTGGGAAGTATAGGCGGGATTGACTGCCACTGTTATCCTACCAAATTTCAGCCCGAAATACTCTAACCATTTTCTGAATTCATACCAACCAGCATCATTAATAGATTTGGCCAGACAATGATTTTTGACTAAGTTCTTAACCCTCAAATCTTCATAGGCTACCAAATTGCTAGATTGGATTACGCAACGCGCCACTCTCTTGACGTGTTCTTGACGTTGCCTACTTATTTTGAGGTGTACTCGCCCTAATTTATTAATAGCTTTCTTGCGGTTAGTAGAGCCCCTAACTCTTTTTATCTGTTCTATTTGGTAGAAGTTTAAATCCCATTTCCCTTTTAGTTTTAACTTGCCAATCCCTTTCTTGTCGGTAAAAGTTATTTGTTTTCGGCTTGATGACAACTTCCATCCTGAAGTTTTGTATTCTACTGAACGGTTGTTCTTTTTGAATTTTGGATAACCAATATTTCCTGGAATACCTTTTTTGCAGTTGTCGTAGAACCGCGCTATAGAGCTATATGCTCTCTCGATCGCAGCTTGGCAAGCACT
>NZ_JACJUP010001370.1:0-1546 GCF_014748295.1 Planktothrix sp. FACHB-1355
CGCAGCCCGAACCCGAACCGCGTGGAAATCAACATTAATCCCTTTCAGGGATTGAAACATGCTGAGTTTTTGGACTTCAAGAGCAGCAGCGCAAGTGGAAATCAACATTAATCCCTTTCAGGGATTGAAACTAATAAATGTATATATAAAGAAAAAACTAACAAAAAACCCCTGGACAGGGCGTCAGGGGCTAGCGTTTTAACAGGCATCCACAATCAGAAATACAAGAGCGCAGCGAACTAAGCAAGAAGGTTTTGACCCCATTGGCGCTTGACCCCCTACCCGACAGGAGGGTAAGGGAATCGAAAAGCACGAATCGCGAGACAATCGATCGCACTGCTTAATTGCCCTCACCGAGAGGATAAGCAGATGCCTGACAAGATGAAGAAGACGGCGTGACATCTGTTAAATTGGCACTGAGAACGACTTTACCATCTGGTGCGATCGACCAACCAGTAGCTTCTACCAACTCAGTACTCGGTGTTGCCTGTTGGGTAGTGGGTGAAGAATTTTTGCGACGACCTCCTATCCCTGACATGATAGATCGATCGCGCAAATCCACCCAAACCGCCTCATCGGTAAGCGCATCAGTCGGACTGGGTGGCAAACCACCTCTACCCGTAACATAGAAAGTACTCGCCAGTGAAGAACGGGAACAAGGTTGATTTGCAAATAATTTCACCACATCAGCAAACTGAGCTCGTCGCGCTCGAAACAGCGAACTGATATTGAGTGGCCCAGGAGCCTTACCATTAAATTGCTCCCCCGGCGGTGGCGGCGGTGGCCCCAACAATGGTAGAGAAAACGAAAGGGGCGATACCGTCCCCACTGACAGCGGCAAAGTAAAATTAGAGTTAGCCCCAATATCTGTTCCCTCTAATTGCAAGCCACCCGGTATGTTAACAGTCAACAAAGGAGCAGTTTGAGAATTGCTAGCGCTAAAGTTCGTGCCATCGGCAAAGTTTACCTCTTTATTCGTAGTCAGCACAAAAGAACCGCCCACATTTAGCTGCGCGTTAGGGCCAAAAATCACCCCATTGGGATTGTGCAGAAATAAGTGAGCTGTGCCGTTGACTTGAATCAACCCATCAATATTAGAAGCCGAACTACCCGTCACGCGAGCGAAAATGTTTTGAATATCGACAGCATTGTTAAAAACAACCGTGCCGCCAGTCGGGACAGAAAACTCCTGAAAACTGTGAACCAGGCTGCCGCCGTTTCGCGTTCCTCCTACGATAGTACTGGTATTGCCCTGTTGCGTAACGATCGAATTACTTTGTCCAGCAGCATCTGGGACGATTTGTGCCGTCGCCGTTGTAGCAGCCAACAGACAGGCTGAGGCACTTCCTAACGCAGACCAGAATCGCAAAGAACAACTTTTCATGGCGGCGAATTCACTAGAGGCGAGGGGAGTGGGGGAGTGGGAGAGTGGGGGATTGAGACAATAGAGATCTCCAACATATAAACTAAACTGCGATCGCCAATGGTAAAATAGAGTTTTACCTTCCCCAAAATGAGTCAACTGAGAGAGTACATAGAGAAGCAT
>NZ_JACJUP010001371.1:0-1503 GCF_014748295.1 Planktothrix sp. FACHB-1355
AATGGCGGAGTCATACATTGGCAAGACATTTTCTGCAATAAATTTTCCATTGCCAAAATTAGATTCAGGATCGAATTTAAAGATGCCAACTCGATCCACCTCAAGAACTTTGCGAATTTCCCGAACAGTTGTCTTGAACAAACTCTCCATATTCAGAGATTCGCGAATTTGGGCAACCAAATCAAATAAAATTTTCTGCCTTTGATAGGCTTGATTTAATGCTGTTACTTTTTGCTCAGCTTGAATCAAAAGTTGTGCTTGTTGAACAGCAAAACCCAATTGTGAGGCAACTTTTCCTAAAAACTGAATATCTGATTTTTTCCAATCATAAGGCTTTGAATGCTGATAGGCTGAAAGGACTCCCCACAATTGTTTGCCGATAAAAATTGGTGCAGTGGCGTAGGCTCGAATCTGAAATTGCTCTAAAATTTCGAGATGACAAGGGGATAAACCTGCCGTATAAATATCTGAAACACTTAAAATTTCGTTGTTGCGATATCGCCCACCTTTATTCTCTTGAAGATAAGAATCATTCCAGACAGTATTCTTTTCCATAATCTTGATATCATCAACTTCTGGCTCGACAAACTCAAAGTCACTGACAAATTCTCCTCCCCAATTTTCATAAAAACGATAAACTGCTATTCGCTCTACCCGGAGTAGTTTACAGGTTTCCTTAGTGGTTGTCCGAAAGATGGTTTCCAGATCCAGAGAAGCACGGATTTTACTGATGACTCGATATAAAGCTCTTTCTTGCGCTTCTTTTTTTTGCAGTTCAAACTCTTGTCGAGCGACTTGGGCTTCTAATTGACTGATTGTAGGCAATTTTAAAATGCTGCAAGCCGAATCCACAGTTTTTTTAGCAAAAATTCGCCAAATGGACTCGGACTTCTTAGAGGACATAATATTTTCAATCTCCTATTCTGAAAGCTACATGATGCTCGATCAATAATTTACCAGGAAACCAGCCTAAAATTATAACGGCTGCTTAGAGCGCTCCCCATAAATTTTTACCAGCTTATCCCCTGGATTAACCAGTAAAATTATCTCACAAAAAGGCACATTGGGACTATGCTAATGCCGATAAACAAGGTCAACAGTAGTTTATAGTTACTTTAAAAAAAGTGTAATTTCACCAAATTGTTGGCTTAATTGTCGCGGCACTATTGCAAGTGAATTGAGAAATTTCCCAAGGCCATTTGTCGTTCGATCGCCAACGGACGCGCTCACCGAAAATATTCCAGATTTCTACGTTAATTTTTCCGTTGCCCCACACTCTTGGTAAATATGCTTCCGCTCACCTCCTTGCCACGACACTGATGGCATAGATGCACAGATTAATTCCTCTTTCATCCCTGCATCCGCGTTCAAATCCGCGTTGTGTTCCCCACATTTTCCCATCCAGACGGCAAACACGACTAATTGATTACAGTTCGCCCTAAACCCCAAGTCGGTGGATGTGCCTACTATTAGTTCTAGTGACAGCGATCGACTGATGTAAAG
>NZ_JACJUP010001372.1:0-1495 GCF_014748295.1 Planktothrix sp. FACHB-1355
CTCCCATCGAAACTATCACCGGTTTTTGCTGACGAATGAGTCTCACTTCTCGCTGAATTATCTCAGACGCCGTGGCACTACCGCCAGGACTGTTAACCCGCAAAACTACAGCTTTTACGTCCTCATCCATTCGCATCTGGCGCAGTTGTCTGGCTAAGCGATCGCCTCCCACTTGTCTGATGCTACCTTCTCCGTTAACGATTTCGCCTTCGGCGTAGACAACGGCAATTTTATTTTGAGATTGACGGTTTTCCCCTACAGATTTATCCGCGACTCTGGCATAGGTACTCAGGCTAATCTGTCGGAATGTTTTTTCATCTTTATTATTGCCAGTTAACTTCTTGAGGTCGGATACTACCTCATCTAAATAAGCGACTTTATCCACTAGACCATTTTTGCGAGCCTGTTCTGGCATCAACAAACCTTGACTATCTGCGATCGCCTGAACTTTTTGGGGAGTTAACTTGCGGCTTTTCCCAACTGTAGCGCGAAATTCGCCCCAAATATCGCTTAACAATTTTTGAATTTGTTGGCGATTTTCCGCACTTAACTGTTTTAAGACAAATGGTTCGACGGCGGATTTGTATTTACCAACTCGGATTACTTGCACGCCAACACCGTATTTTTGAAACGCTCCTGCCAAGAACATAGTTTCCGATCGCAGGCCGTTCAGTTCCATCATACCTAATGGATGGACAACGATGCTGTCTGCTACTGAGGCTAGATAATAACTCGGTTCATCCCAGCCAACGTTGTAGGCGATAATCTTTTTACCAGATGCTTTGAATCTTGAGAGTGCTTGCCGCACTTCTTTGAGCGTTGCAAAACCTCCCACCGCACCTTCTGATTCGCCGCTGGCATCCAAGTAAATGGCTATTATACGTTTATCTTTGGTGGCAGTGTCGATCGCATCCAGCACGGTGCGTAAAGTAATCCTTTCGCGGTCATCTTCTCCCGATACGGCTTTTTGAATTAACTCTCCTGTCCCGGAAGAAGGATTTGTGTCCGTGATTCGCACAGACATATCAAAAACCAATACTGACTTATCTTTTACTTGTGGCCCCGTATCTCTGGTTGCGGCAGAAATAAGCAGAATAATTAGTCCGCCCGTTCCCAAACCAAAGAAAATTAATAAACCTAATAAAGTAGCAAAAGTGTGTTTAATGAAATCCCGCATATTGTTTGGTAATTCCTAATGGTTAATTTAATTATTCGTCTTTTGTTAGCTAATCGGTAACTTCTGCAAAGCTCCAGAGTTTTTTAGGTCAGATAGCGTTGCGTTACCCGTACAAAATAGTACCGTCGTAATTTCTGCTATTAACACTTTCACTAAGGCGTGCAAGGCTTCTTCCGATTCCGCCGCTGCTTGCAGAAATGGCCATGCCATCCCGGCGATGTCAGCACCCAGCGCGATCGCTTTGGCAGTTTCCAAACCATTACGCAGTCCCCCAGAGGCGATCAGGGGTATATTTGGCGCGATCGCACGAATAGTTTC
>NZ_JACJUP010001373.1:0-1534 GCF_014748295.1 Planktothrix sp. FACHB-1355
GGTAAACCCGTTTCTACAAATAAAGTCACATCTTGCACCATTCTCAACAAGACCTGAGAAACCGGGTTTCTTAACGAAATATCTAGGTTTTCAGATTTAGTTATTGCCAAGAAACCGGGTTTCGACGCTTGGTGCAAGTCTGAGTAAAGCGACTTTTGGGCGGGCAATATTTAAGGCCGCCCCATCAGCCTTAGAAGTGGGATAAATAAAGATCATTTTCGGTATCGACTGTTGAAGTATTTCATAATACATATATATTACAAAACTTTTAAGGGGATTTGATCTGGGAAACTAAAGAATTGGCTAGTGCAACCGCTTGCCAGAGAAGTTCCGGTTCTTCTTCCAAGCGCATCGGTTGAACTGTGTCTGGGGAAGGGACAGGCGAGACGCCTGTTCCACAAGAGAGGACGGGGATTTTTTCCAATTGCTCCAGAATTGGCGATAAAAGTACGCGAGCGTAGCTACCGTAGGCAATGCCTGCGATGTAGTTCTGGAAATTGGCAGATGGGGAATTTTGGCTATGATTGAGCAGCCCCATACTTCTCAGCTTCGTAGCAGTGTGACTGTTAGTGCCTCCTGCTAATTGCACATATCCGGGTAAGTCTGCCGATAGAACTTTTTGTCCTAATTTGACGGCGGCATGAGTAGTTCCCATCCCGATATCCCCACTCATCGGGCGTCCGTCTGTTTGCCAAATGAGGGTAGAAGGTACAGGTTTCATCAAATCGTACAGCGCCCATAGGTAGTCGATCAATTTCTCACCGTCGGGACAGCTGATGGCAATCAGTTTGAGTTGATTAATCCAGGGAGAAATTGCTTTCCACAGTCTTTCAAAATCTCGATCGCGTCCCACCTGCGTGTGGATTTCCAAGGCATCGACCCCTGTGGACAGGACGAGGGGTGCGATCGCATCTGGCGTCGATACATAAGATCGAGTAAAAATCAACTGGCTCGGACAAATCGGCAAGCATCTCCCACAGCCATAGCATAAGCGATCGATTACACCAGAAAAATCATCGTTGGAGCGATCGAAAACAATTGCCCCAGCTGGGCAAACCTTTTCACACGGACGCGGACACTCACTCGGACACTCAGTTGCGTTAAATTCTGCTTTGCGAAAATGCGGATCTTCCCCATCATTCAAACTCACCATCAACCACGGCAAACTATGAAAGCCAAACCCTCGCCGTTTAGCTTCTGCGCTTAGGCACGCAGCAGTTCTCAACCCTTCTTGTGCCGCCGCAATGACTGCCGGGTCAGCAGCAACGTCGATACAGTCAGCGCCTGCTAGGGTATAGGCTAGGGTAAGATTTCTCACCGCCGGGAGATGTTGAAAGCTGGCTCCGCAGATCAGCTTAAACCAGCGTCCCTCTTTTAAAGAATGTAAAGGATAAGTAAAATTAGTCACACTTTCATGCTACTGCTTTGCTTATCAAATGGGAAAGTAAAAACCGTTCTGGAAAACTTACTCAAACTTACTCACAGACCTCGAAAGCCTGATTGATAGAGAGTTTGACGTTTCCTTCCTGCTTCA
>NZ_JACJUP010001374.1:0-1534 GCF_014748295.1 Planktothrix sp. FACHB-1355
TTCGGCTTCTACCTCTGGTGGATATCCGCGCAAATTCAGAGCTTTTTCGACATTTATTATCCGCAAAAACCACATTTCGTGAAAGCGAATTTTGGCGGTTTGTTCTGGTAGCAACAGCAGTCGAGGATCGATCGCACCAGAATACCACCTGACATTCTTGACTTGCGATCGATGATCGGCGATGAATGTCCACAAACGCTCGATCGCTGCTGGTGTTAGCGCTACCCAATCCCAAATTTCCAAGTATAGATTGTTACCTTCACTTTTTTGGCTGAAAATTATGTAACCTTCTGGTTGAGTTTCTGCACCGATGAGGTAGGCGTGAACTACGTTTTCTTTATGTTCGACTATTCCACGCCATATAGCGGGATTGCGATCTAAATTGCCGTTGATTTGTTGGGCTTGTTGATGGTAAATTTTTGCGAGAGTTTCAGATTGAATGGTTTTGATTTTTTGTACTGACAAAGTGCGATCGATCGACTTAATACTCTCGGTTGGTAACTCCCAACAGCAACGACTTCCCGCTTGTTCGTATCCCATTTGGCGGTAGAGGCGTTGGGTAGCGGGATAAAGTGTTGAAATTGGTACGCCTTTGTGATAAAGTTCGCGTATGGTGTTGCTTAAAAGTTCGATCGCTACTTTTTTGCCGCGATGTTCTGGCGGTACGCCAACTGCTGCTATTCCCGCCATCGGTACAGATTGTTGACCGAACCACTGTCCCATGCGGTAAATAGCCAAACCGCCAACAATTTCTCCTGTTTGACGAACAACTCGGAAGTTTTCTAAACCAATGCGATCGCGATATTCTGGCCAATCAGCTATGGGAAAATTAAAGCATTGACAAAGCATTTCCCCCAGACTTTGAGCGTCCTCTGGGTTAGATACAGTACCAAATTCAATTTTTGATGTCATTTGTCACGCGATTTTGGATTTTGGATTTTGGATTTGCTCCGCCTTGAAATGACGGAGCTTGAAAGAAAGGAAAAATTTTTTGATAATTCCCCTTGAAAGGGGAGGCTAGAAACCCCTTTTTTCAGTCAAAAGCTTCCACAAGATCTATCTGTTTTGAGGGGAAAATGCTCGGTTAGCCAGGTAGAGTATTCCCAAGAATGCTAGTTTACTTTTGAGTAAATTGAAAATCTGCAATTTGCAATCTCAAATCTAAAATCGCATTATTCTCTGCGTTCCACGACAAGTGTAAGATGCGCCACGACTGCACCGATCGCACCAAGAGCCGCAATAACTGGAAACATGGTCGCACCAATAACTCCGCCAACTAATCCAATAGTTAGAGGTACTTCTATTAAGGTGCGTCCTTCTTCATTTTTGATAATGATGCGACGAATATTGCCTTGATAAATCAGTTCTTTTACTTTTGCTACCAGGCTATCGCCGCTAATCTTGAATTCCTCTTGGCGACCTTTTCCTTGGGGTTCTTCGTCAGTGACTACTTCTGTTATTTTAGTTTCCACTTGCACAGTGGTTTTGGGTGCAGTCGCAGATTCGTTAGTTCCGGCGTTAAATTGGTTGTCTT
>NZ_JACJUP010001375.1:0-1517 GCF_014748295.1 Planktothrix sp. FACHB-1355
TAATTTTGTCAACAGTAAGGATTATGAAGACCTGAAGGTATTCGCTTCCCGCTACGATAGTCAGTCTGAGTGGGCGCATCGTTATAGTACTTTTCTTTTAGTACCTCAGTACATAGATCTGAATAATCCCATAGAACAGCGAGAAGCAGCTAGAGCTCGTGCGAAGCGCTTGAAAGATAAATTTAAATTCGATTTGGCGATGTACACCGCCCATTCTCAGTCGCCAGTAGCTAAAGATACTAAGCTTGACAAACCAAATCCTACAGGACTTGGCGACGATCTGCTCCGGCTAATTAAAGCAATTGTAGCTAAACGAGGCCCATTTAGCTACGCCAACTTGGCAAGTATTTTTATTAAACAAACTGAATTCGTAACGTACAAATTTTTCAAGCAGAGTTTAAGTAAATATTTACTGTTTTCGGTGGCGAATAAAAAATTCGTAAATGTTTTTCAGCAAAATATTTCTGAAAAACTAGAAGTTCTTTATAAAGACCATGAGGAGGAAATTATTAACGATGCTCTGAAACTGAGAAGTTGCAATCGCGTCATAGAATATCTAACAACTGAAAATAGTCGAGAACCAACAGCGTTATTTGCCTTATTGCTGTCTCAAGGTAATCCGTTGACGTTAGTGGTAATTCTGCTGAAATTAATTCTCGTTTCACCAAACTCTCGCACGCATTTGGAAGTTTGTATTGGGGCTTTAATTCAGTACTATCAAAAATACCCAGAAGCTGAATGTCGCTGGTTGATTACTTTCTTAGAAATATTTAATATTACATTTGCAATTTATGCTGAAAATGTAGAATACAATTTAATCCAGATGCCGCAATATCAAGGTTCCGGGGAACAGCTAAAGGGTTGGACTCTAGATGAGTATCGAATTTTTTCCCAACTCAAACAAGAGCGTAACTTGGAAACGGCTTATGAAAATGGACTTCTGGAATAAATCCGCTAGATTTGCTAATGGCTGTGGCAATCTTAATCCATTATTCGCCTATGAAGTGGGATGGCTCGATCGCAATTAGCCATTACCGATGAGCGATTAAGCGCGAGTCAAGCCAAATCAATCCGGCACCGATCGCTTCCGCTAAAATACTCACCAGACGGTAAAGTGCAACTACACTGAGGATGAGACCCGGTGAAAAACTGTCATCCAAAAGCGCGATCGCACTTGTTTCAAAAACTCCCACACCTCCCGGTGCGCCAGGAACAACCAAACCCAACAACCATGCTACACAGAAAGCACCCAACAGCAGAAATACCTGACTGGGAGGCACCGGTTTGAGGGCCAACCAAGTACACAAGAAACCGAAACCGCGCAAACTTAAAAAACCCATCTCTCCCAACAAAGGCAGTAGGGGGTAGCGTTTCATTTGCAAAGCACCGACATCAACTGTCGCGAAACCTTTAGCTTTAGCTTTCATCTGAGTCGCCAATTGAATCAACGGGTTTAAAAACTTAGGATGAATTGCGATCGAAACTATCGCCAGACCGAGCAATTCCAACCACCGATA
>NZ_JACJUP010001376.1:0-1511 GCF_014748295.1 Planktothrix sp. FACHB-1355
TTTTACTTTAGTGAGGACAGGTAGCTCTTACTTAGTCTTCTCTGTGTCAATCAAAGTTTAGACATCGCACCTGCGGTGCGATAGTCTAAACTCCAGTGCTTAACTGTTTCACTAATAGTCGCTGCGGCAGATCCTGTTGTAGTAATTTGTTCCATAGCAAGCCTCGCAAGTGGATGCTGTCAGCGAAGTGGGCTATACAGAGGTCGAACTACACTCTGATTCTGATGGATTTCGGAAAAGCTGAAATCTTTTTTCATTGGTTGGGCTTAATATGCGATTGCACAATGCCCGCACCTGCGATCGAAAGTGATTTTCCTCGCTCTGCGTTACCCAAACACAAACAGCTTTATGAGAACAAGATATCTGCACCCTGCGAGTTACTTCTGCAAATAATCTTTATTTGCTAGTTTTAACAACTTTGTCACATACTAATTTCTTCCTTAACAGACAAATTTTAAACCCAGAATATACCGAACTACAAGTAATATTTAATACTTCTTATATTACAATTTATTACAACGAATTTCAGATTCCAAAAACCCATTTTCTTCAAGAAAACGGGTTTCTCTGTCAATGCCAGTTCTGGTGTGTGGGTTTAACCCTTATCATATTTAACCTTATTTTTCATATATCTCCAGAGGTAGATCGTCAGGATCTTTGAAAAAAGTAAAGCGCTTACCTGTAATCTCATCAATTCTGATCTCTTCTACCTGCACAGCTTGAGATTTTAGATAAGCGACAGACTCATCGATATTGTCAACTTCAAAAGATAAATGTCTCAGACCGCAAGCTTCCGGGCTATTGACTCGTTTAGGAGGATTGGGAAAGGAAAACAGTTCAATTCGATCGCCGTTACCGACAAGCAAATCCAACTTGTAGGAATTTCTGTGGGAGCGGAAAGTTTCTTTGATAATCGAAAAGCCTAAAACTTCTACATAAAAGCTTTTAGATTTTTCATAGTTTGAACAAACGATCGCTACATGATGAATTCCAGTTGTTTTCATAATCTCACACCCTATATCATAGATCGGGCGATCGCCATTTCCGACTCGAACGATCGCATTTGCGATGCCTCCTCAATTTTAGCCATACCAAACAGCTTCGGTAATTGATTAGTTTCTCTCATCACTTCTCTGACTTCCGAATTCGATACATTTGCCAAGTTCTTGCGATCGAGGATAGCAATAACAGCAGCTATTCCCACGCCTTGACCCACAGCCGAATTAAATTCTACAATTCTGCCAGCAGTAGAAGCATAACCCTCAAATCCAGAAGCCGGACTCACAACTGCGAGGTTAGGAACGCACTTAACTAATGCGTGCTGGATACCGATATTGAAAACAGGCGGCGGAAAGCGAACAGATGAAAAACCTTTTGCATTTGCCCTGTCTAAAATACCTTTAATTTCTCCCCGCGCATCAAAATGATAAGCAAACGTACCGATCGATTCATTTTCCGGTACACCACCCATAAGCATTTTTGTACCCGTCAACGAGATCGGAAGAGCGTCG
>NZ_JACJUP010001377.1:0-1371 GCF_014748295.1 Planktothrix sp. FACHB-1355
ATTTTTCAAGTTTCTGAAAAAAATCGCATATTCGCAATTTTATCCAGATCGATTACCTGTATAGACTCTATTTTTATCTGTGGGGTCTGCTTTTTATTTTCATTTTCAAATCTAATCCGAGAGTGAATTTGGGGTAACAAAACTTCCCATTGCAATGAATCTAGTTTGCCAACAGGTGAAATTTCTAGTCCATCAGTCACATCTACATCTTCTTCCATTAGCAAATTCATCACCAGACTAGATAAAAATAAATTAACGTCTATTTCCGAATTTTCAGAAATACTGCTAATATCGATAAGTAAATTTATCCGATCGCGATCGGGATGAGTTCCCAAAATTCTCATTACTGCTGCCATTTCAGAATATAAAGATTCTTCAGGCTGCAACCAATCTGGGAAAATTATTAAATTAAATACTCTTAACTTTAACGGTAGGAGAGTAGCCTGGATTAAAGCAGGACGGACTTTACTCGCCATATTTGTCCACGAAAACTTTTTCGCTTGTGCAAAACCAGCCGTAATTAATATGTTACGAATAGCAGGCTTTTGAACATCGCAAAGAGCGTTTACCATTCCATCAACATCTGTATATTCTACATATATTGCGGCTTCTCCTGCTACTTCTGGGAGTGAGGCATTGGGGGAAGTAATCACAGGACATCCGCAAGCCAACGCTTCCAAAACAGGTAATCCAAACCCTTCATATACTGAGGGGAAAACTAAAGCTATAGCACCTGAATAAGCTGCTTTCAATTCTTCATCATTCAGGGTCAGCATGTATACTGTGCTACCTGAAGTATAAGCTCTAAACTCATCTTCAAACTCTAAATCGAAACCAGTGCAAACAATATCAAAAGCTTGCTTGCTATGTAGTTTGCCAAATGCCTGGAAAAATAAAGTACCATTTTTATATCCGCTGCGGGAACCAACTAAAATAAAGTAGGGTTTGGCAATTCCGTACTTTTTCTTAAAGTTATCAATTTCTGCTTGCGTGGCTGGCGATAAAATGCTACTAACACCGCAATGAGCTACGGTAACGCGATCGGGAGAAAGATCCGGAAAAAACTTCACTAAATCTCGCGCTGTATTTTCTGATATTGTGATATAAGTAGAAGCGTGGCGAATAGCAAAATGCTTTTCCCGCCACATCGGTTCGTTAAGATTTCCTTGTAAAACTTCTGGAATCATATCGTATCCCATAAATACAGAAGGTGTAGATATAGGTGTCGTATAATAAGTAGAAATAAATAGATCCCCATTTTCTTCATCGCATATTTGTTGCAACAATTCTCGATCTAGCGATGTCCTACTATAACTGTAAGGTTGAATAAGTCGATACTTAATCCCAGTAACCTTTGGCGCAGTTCCACCT
>NZ_JACJUP010001378.1:0-1506 GCF_014748295.1 Planktothrix sp. FACHB-1355
GGAACCCCTGATATTTCTAGGGCCGGCAGGCATTTGGTTGCTGCTGTTGCTAGTGTTGCCAACTTTGATCATTTTTGAGCTAAGTTTGGTGCCAGATATTCGACCCGGACAAGTAGTCAACCCTTCCGGATTCGATAACTTTTGCAGGGCGTTTGGATTTGAACAATGCTTGCCATCTAAGTTCGATCCCACTTTCCTGCAAGTAATGAAGAGAACCTTATTTTTTGCAGGTGGTTCCACAATAGCTTGTTTGGTGCTGGGATTTCCAGTTGCATACTGGATTGCAGTCATGTCACCCAAACAATGGCGAAATTTGCTGCTGTTGGGTTTCGTTTTGCCCTTGTGGACTTCATCGCTGTTGCGATCGTATGCTTGGATCACGATTCTGCGTCCCAGCGGAGTTATTAACTCATTTTTACAACCCGCACTCAATCCATTACTCAGCATTCTCAACTGGTTAATTGACAGTTGCAACTCGTTCCCGATCAGTTTTAACATACCATTTTTACTACCGCACTTGCCACTTTTACCCTGGAATTTGCTGAACGACTGGCCAGCGGTTTTAATTGGGATGAGTTACAGCTATTTACCTTATATGGTATTAATTCTCTACTCTTCTCTGGAAAAATTGGATCGGCGTTTGCTAGAGGCATCAGCTGATTTAGGAGCAAATCCAGCGCAAACTTTCTGGAAGGTGACAGTACCGCAAACAATGCCGGGAATTGTGGCCGGTTCATTGCTAGTTTTAATTATCGGTGTGGGCGATTTCATCGACCCGGAATTGCTGGGAGGCGCTTCCAGTATGACCATATCGCGTTTGATTTACAACCAATTTTTAGGTGCGACTCAGAACTGGGGTTTTGGGTCGGCTCTCAGTATGGTGCTAATTTTAGCTGTGAGTATTGCGATCGCACTTTTGCTCAAATTCGGCGATCGAAACGCTGCACGTTAGAAAAGTCAATCATTCAATCATTCAAAATTCCTCCCTCTTCCTCTGCCTTTCCCTTTTCCCTCTCCCCTAGCCCCTTTTTTGACTTTTGACTTTTGACTTTTGACTTTCCTCCCCCACTCCCCCACTGCCTGAAGCAATGAACAAATCTCCGTCTGTAGCTAAATATCCCGTTTCTTGGCAGGCGCTTTTCTCCCTGCTAATGTACTTTTTCATGTACCTCCCGATTCTGGTACTGGCGTTTTACAGTTTTAATAAATCCCGCTACAGCGCTAATTGGGAGGGATTCACCCTCGATTGGTATCAAAAGCTGTTCAACGATACCCGGATTATCGCCGCTTTGCAAAATAGTTTAATAGTAGCTTTTTGTGCTGTCGGTATTTCAGCTGTCATCGGTACCTTGATGGCTGTTGGTTTGGCGCGTTACCGATTTCCTGGCAGAACTTTATATATGGGGATATCGTACCTGCCGCTGATTATTCCAGATATTGCGATCGCCGTTGCCACCTTGGTATTTTTAGCAGTAATTCAAGTTCGTCTCAGCTTGTGGACGATCG